>VFKD01000640.1 GCA_009885735.1 bacterium | reverse complement strand
TGCGGGCGAAGCATCCGCATCCACCCCATGCACTTCCACAATGGTTTTCCGTGCGGATGCTCTCGCCCCTACAGTTCACGACACCGCTCGTCCTTAAAGCGGCGTAAGCACAGGACCCTCCTGGCGAAAGAAGGTGTTTGGCCCTTCCTCGGCCAGAAGCATGTGCGAGTCCAAGTCGATCTTGGCGAAGAGCCCCGTGCCACACGCGACCGCGAGCGCTGCCGCGATTCCTCTTCGGCTCTCCAGCATGCAGCCTAGCATTGCCTCAGCTCCAAGTTCTCTTGCAGCCTCGCCAATCCGTATTGCGCCTTCAATTCCGGACTTCATCAGCTTCACGTTGACTCCTGCGACGCCGCACTCGAAGATGACGCGGCGGGCATCTGCTTCAGTCAGAACTGCCTCATCCGCATAGACCGGAATGGGTGAGTTTCTAGCCACATGGGCGAGACCGAGAAGATCGTGCTTGTCCACCGGCTGCTCCAGGAGCTCGACCCGGATGTCAGTCCGCGCCAGGATTTCGGCTAGCTCAAGCGCCTCATCTGGTGTGAACGCTTGGTTGGCATCCAGGCGAATGGATGCGGTCGGAGCGGCAGATGCAACCTCCGCCACTCGCCCGGCTTCTTTGGCAGGACCCGACGAACCGAGCTTCATTTTGAGCACGCGGAATCCCAGCGCCACAGCCTCGCGAGCGCGCTCCGATGCATCCTCGCCCAGCGAGAGGGTGATGTCTGTCTCCACGCTTTGCATTGCGCCGCCGAAGTGGCGCCAGAGAGGAGTCCCGGTGGCGTGGCTGAAGCAGTTGAAGGCGGCCATCTCCACTCCTGCACGCGCCGACGGAGAGTTGGGAATGGCATCGAAGAGGCGATCGTGTGCTCTCTCGCTGGAGAGCACATCAAACCCGAGGAGAGCCTCCGCACCGATTCGACAGTCCACGAGCGCCTGCTCGTGGGTCTCGCCCGTGACATATTGGACAGCTACGGCCTCGCCGATTCCCGCGGTCCCATCGTCGCAATGCAGCCTAACCTGGACGATCCTGGTTACTTGACGCGCGAGCTTATCGCGGGAGGTTTCGAACGGACGAGAGAGGGGAATCTCGATGCTCTGGACGTCGAACGCCGTCACAACGGCCATACGGGGCCTCCCTAGGGCGTTGGCGCTATTTGAGGAGGGGCAGAATCTGCTTGAACTCAGGCGTGCCGGCCTCGCCCAGCATTTCGTAGACGGCGGCCTCGGTGGAAGTGATGTGGACGCCTGCTGCAGCCATCCGGTCGAGCCCGACCTGCCTGTTCGCCTGCGTGCGAGAAGAAATTGCGTCCGCAGCCACGTGAACCTGGTAGCCTTCGCCGACCAGGTCGAGCGCCGTCTGGCAGACGCAGATATGGGCCTCGACACCGCAAAGCAGAATCTGTTTCCGTCCCGATCGATGCACGTCCGAGACTATCGTATCCGCTCCCATGCAGCTAAAGCAGAGCTTGTCGTACGGGATGCAGCCCGACGGCAGCCGCTTGGCAATGTCTGGAATGGGCGGTCCCATCTTCACTTGGTACTGAAGGGTGGGTACAACCGGCACTCGCAGAACGCGCGCTGCGTCAAGGAGTATTGTGACGTTCTTCACGACGAAGTACTGCTCATAGGCCTCGCGCAGGAAGGGCTCCTGCATGTCTATCACCATCAGGAGCGTGTCTTCAGCACGAAGCAGAGAAGGATGGCGGTTCGATCTGGCTAGCAAGCGCGGCTACTCCTGGCGCCCTCTGAGGGATCTGGGCAGAATGCCCTCATTATCGGCGAGAGCAAGACAGGAATATAGTACCTCGCGTTGGGCATAGGTCCCATAGGTCGTGTAGGTCGTGTAGGTCGTGTAGGTCGTGTAGGTCGTGTAGGTCGTGTAGGTCGAGTAGGTCTTGTGGGTCCCATGGCATACAACGAGGCGGAGCCCGGGTGGGCTCCGCCTCTTTCAAGCTGCACTCTCAGCACCAGGGTTACTTCTTGCGATATGCCGCCAGCTTCTGCTCCAAGAGGTCCACCAACTCACCGAGGTTGGTGCGTGGCCCTGGCATGAATCCGGGCTGAGGCGGCACCTGCGCAAGTCCCTGTTCAAAGAACTGGTCTCCGCCTCCTGGTGGGGGCAGGTTTCGGCCTTGCCCGCCAGGCAGCGCGGGTTGCCCAGGCCTTTGACCGCGTTGCCCAGGCTGACCGGGCTGTGGAGCCCGTCGGCCCCCCGGACCCAGTCGAGCAGGCTCCTGTGGCTCGCGCGGAGCTTGCAGATTCTCCGGGGCCGGACCAACGAACTCATCTTGAGGTGCTCCAGGAATGCGTGCAGCCTGCGGTGCTGCAGGATATTGTGGCCCTTCGGGCAGTTCTGCTGGACCAGCCTCGTCCGGTTGGGGAGGTGGCGCGTTCGGGTCGTCTGGACGTCCGGGAACAATGTATCTAGGTGGCTGCGGCCGTGCCGACACGTTTCCACCGGCCCCTCCACGTGGGTCGATTGGGTTGGTGAGAAAGATAGGGGCGGTAAACCTCAGTCCGTGACCTCCCACCAGCATTCGCAGGCCATCGGCCCTGCGGTTGCCAATCTCCCTGCCTAGACTCTGCCACTGACCCTCCTCGGCTTCACGCTGTTTCATCGTCCCTTCACGCAGTCGGTCTCCGCGCATCGGAGGTACGTCGTCGTCTCCCGGTTGTGCCGCGAGGAGAGCCATTCGCTCTTCGTCCAGCATTGCCTCGGCTCTGGCCTGGAGCTGCTTCTCGCCGTCCCGAAGCGACTTCAGGATTGGCAGGGCGGAAGTAATGTGCTTGGCGCTGAGATCCAGATTGTTGATGGCACGCAGCACCATGATCTGGCGCATCTTCTTGGCCATCTCGGGTGAGCCCTGTTCACCCATTCCAGGCATCATGGGCGGCTGACCGGGAATTCCAGGTACGCCCTGTCCGAATCCGCCCTGGCCAAATGGGCCGCCACCCGGGTGGCCCTGGGGTGGCCGTCCTCCGCGACCCCCTGGGTCCTGTGGCGGGAGTGTACGGTCTCCGGGAAAGCCCTGTGCGCCTGCAGTAAGCGTCAGGCACAAGCCTGAAACGCAAAGGGCTGACTTTACGCAGTCAGTGAGTTTTCTGTCCATCTTGCGGCTCCTTTCTCCGCCTTTGTGTCCTTCGTGGCGGAGTTGTCCAGCAGTTCAGCATAGAAGTCGAGAGCGTCCGTAATTCTCCCGGCGCGCTCCGCCGCATAGCCGGCGACGAACGCACTCGACGGGTCCGGCATCGCC
>VFKD01000625.1 GCA_009885735.1 bacterium | reverse complement strand
GAGCAAGAGGAGCCGCATCCATGGGTTGTACCGCCACCGCAACGAACCGAGCCGAGGAACTGCTCTTAGCCTTCCGCGAGACTCGCCGCTTCACCGAGAAGCTTGCATCGCCGCTCGAACCGGAAGACTGCGTTATACAGTCGATGCCGGACGTGAGCCCCACGCGCTGGCACATGGCGCACACGACCTGGTTCTTCGAGACCTTCCTGCTCCGAGATGCGATTCCCGGTTATGTTCCGCACGACCCAGCCTATTCCGTCCTGTTCAACTCCTACTACAATGGAGTGGGCGAGCAGTTCCCTCGAGATCAGCGTGGGTTTCTCTCGAGGCCCACGGTGCGGCAGGTCCTCGAGTATCGCCGCGCGGTGAACGAGCAAGTGGAGGACCTACTGCTGCGTGGCGACAAGCTGCCCGATTCCCTGCTGGACGTGGTGGAGATCGGGATAAACCACGAGCAGCAGCACCAAGAGCTGATCGTCACCGACATCAAGCACGTTCTCTCGTGTAATCCGCTGCTGCCTGCCTACGACGCAGCGCTTCTGCCACGGCCCGAAAGTCCTGCACCACGAGGCTGGACCGAGTTTGAGGGCGGAGTTCATGAGATTGGCCATGAGGGCGGCAGCTTTGCCTTCGACAACGAAGGACCGCGCCACAAGGTTTACCTTGAGGACTTCTCGCTCCGAAACTCACCCGTCACGAACCGCGAATACTCCGAGTTCGTCGCGGACGGGGGCTACCGAGACCCGCGCCACTGGCTTTCGGCGGGCTGGTCTTGGGTGAAGCAGGCTGGTCTGGAGCGGCCGCTCTACTGGCGCAGGCATGAAGGTAAGATGCGTGAGTTCACCCTAGGCGGTCTGGCGGACATCTGCGGGAGCGACCTTCCTCTTTGCCATGTGAGCTACTTCGAGGCGGACGCATACGCCCGCTGGGCAGGCGCGAGGCTTCCAACCGAGGCGGAGTGGGAGACAGCAGCACTCCCAGCGCCGCTCTTGGGGAACTTCGCAGACGTCGGGCGGCTCCACCCCGGAGGGTCCGGTTCCGCGGCCTCACCGACGCGAATGTTCGGCGACGTTTGGGAGTGGACTCAGTCGGCCTACGATGCCTATCCTGGCTACAGCGCGCCCAGCGGCGCCTTGGGTGAGTACAACGGCAAGTTCATGTGCGGCCAGTTCGTCCTTCGGGGCGGATCGTGCGCCACTCCGGCCGGTCACATCCGCCGCACCTATCGCAACTTCTTCCCTCCGGATGCCCGCTGGCAGTTCAGCGGCATTCGCCTCGCCAAGCAGCTTGGATGAGCACGGTATTGCGAGCCTGCCCTGGTACGACATCCCGGAGGTTCGGTGGGCAAATGACCGAATTTGGGCCGCAATTCGCCACAGCTTGGCCGAAATGGGAGTTTCTAGCCTTCCGTTTACACTTGAGCGGGATTCGCCCCCCGAAGTCCAGTGGCTCTCTCCTCGGCTTCATCTGAGCCAGGCATGTGGATACGATGTGGTGTTGCCGTTTCGCAATGCGGTTCGAGTGGTAGCTGTGCCCTTGTACCAAGTAGATGAATGCGCGCCAGGCGAGTATCGCAGCCTCGTGGTTGTGCGCGAATCGTCCGCTTACCAGTGCATCGCAGACCTCCGCGGCGCTGTCTGCTCCATCAACACTCCAACTTCCCACTCGGGAATGAACGGCCTTCGCGCGTTGGTGGCGCCTCTCGCCCAGGAGGGTCGGTTCTTTAGCGCTGTTCGTGTCAGCGGGAGCCACGAGGCCAGCGCGCGGGCTGTGCGGGAGGGAGCAGCGGATGTGGCCGCGCTGGACGCCCTTACGTTCGCGCTTCTCAAGGAACACCGGCCACGCGCACTTGACGGGATTCGCACTATTGGATTCACATCGCCCATGCCTGCCCCGCCGATTGTAACCTCTGCAGCTAGCGGCGACGAGCACGTCATGCTCATTCGCGAGGCGCTACGACGCGCAGTTGGTGACGCGGAACTGGAATCTGCACGAGCTGCGCTTCACATTCTGGGGTATCGCAACGCAGACGCCGCTCTTTATGAGCCAATCGCCCAACTCGAGCGCGATGCAATCGACCAGAATTACTGCGAGATGCCGTTTCACACATAGTGGAAACCCGTATTGGTGCCGGACTTTGCTTTATCCCCCTCGCAATGCCTGGTAAACCGGGAAGAAACCAAAAGATTTCGCGCGGGGTCCCGCTCGCGCTAACTACAAAAGAGGCACGATTACCCTATGAGCGCACCTCCACCTGCTCCCGGCACCCCAGCCGCCGAGCTGACCCTTGACGGACTCTTGGCCTTTGCCGCAGAGAACAAAGGCTCTGATCTATTCCTTAAGTCGGGCGGACCTCCAACCTACAAGAGCTTGGGCAAGATTGTTCAAGCGCCCTTCGGCGTGATGACGGAGGCGGACGTGGAGCGCTTAGCCTACACGCACGTCTCGGCAGACCAGCGCAGCCAGTTCACCCAGCAGCTAGAGCTAAACCTATCTTTCACCGTTGGAGAAATCACACGGGTTAGACAGAACGTCTACTTCCAGCGCGGCACGGTGGCCAGCACGTGCCGGCTCATCCCTCTGCGAGTCAAGTCGCTGGATGAACTCGGCATCGAGTCTCGCGCAATTCGCAATCTTACAGATGTCCACAATGGGCTGGTGCTGGTGACCGGACCCACGGGCTCAGGCAAGTCGACCACTCTGGCCGCGATGATAGACCACATCAACTCGACCAGAAGTGTCAACATCATCACCATTGAGGACCCGGTGGAGTACGTTCACCCGGACAAGATGGGCATTGTCAGCCAGCGCGAAGTGGGCATCGACACGACGAGCTTCGAGGAGGCGCTCAAGCAGGTGCTCCGGCAAACACCGGACGTCATTCTCATTGGCGAGCTCCGAGACCTGAACACGATGAATGTTGCGCTAACAGCCGCAGAAACAGGCCACTTGGTTTTTGCCACCCTGCACACCTCCAGCGCGGCGGAGACGCTCGACCGCATCTCGAACATGTACCAGCCGCACGAGCGTACGATGCTCTACCAGCGGCTCGGCATCGGCCTTCGAGGAGTGGTTTCTCAGAAGCTCCTCAAGCGAGCAGATGAGAGCGGCAGAATCGTGGCGATGGAGATCATGGTCGCCACTCCAACCATCTCCAAGCAGCTTGACGATGGCCGGTCCGACGACATCTATGCAGCCATTCGCCAGGACGGCCAGGAGGACTACTGGGGCATGTGTACCATGAACCAGAGCCTTCACAAGCTGGCAAGCGAGGGCATCATTACAGATGAAGACGCGATGCTGAATGCGGGCAATATCGCAGAGCTGAAGCAGATGCTGCGGCACACGGCAAACAGCAACATGGCGGAGGCTGCGTAGGGACGAGGCGCCCTATGCCGTACAAGGAGTCCTTCGACTTACGGGCGAATCCTCCAGGCAGAACCCTGCCTGGAGGCCGCTACATGAGAGCTCGCTCAACGTTCGTCCCATTTGTTGCTATAGTCGCTTTTGTGACTCTTGCGTCGCCCACCCTCTGCCAAACCAAGCAGACCCTCATGGTGCCTATGTCCGATGGTGTGGAGCTTGCCACCGACATCTACCTGCCCGCCGGCACGGGACCGTTTCCGGTCCTCATGGCTCGGACGCCGTACGACAAGAATGGCATGGCTGAATCCGGTGCTGATGCAAACAAGCGAGGCTATGCCGCCGTATTTCAAGACACGCGAGGGCGCTTCGCGAGCAAGGGCGAGAACCTTCCGTTCATCGGTGATCACTGGGGCAAGTACAAAGACGGTTACGATACCTCCGCTTGGGTGCTGAAGCAGCCGTGGTGCAACGGCAAGATCGCCACTTTCGGCGGCTCGGCCCTCGGCATCACTCAGCTTGGTTTGGCCGGCAGCGGTGCGCCGGGGGTGTTGGCCCAGACCATTCATGTGGGCGCGCCGAACCTCTACCTGGACTGCATGTTTCCCGGCGGGGTCTTCAAACAGGCCATGATCGAGGATTGGGTCAGGGTCACCAACCACTCTCCAGACGCGCTCAAGCTCTATGTCGTTCACTCAGCCTACGACTCGTTCTGGCGGGACTTCGACCTCTCGACGAGGTGGGAGAAGTTCAACACGGTGGCGGTCCATGTGGGCGGCTGGTACGACATCTTCGCCCAGGGAACCATCGACTCGTTCGTGGGAGCGCAGACCAGGGGTGGACCCAATGCACGCGGCAAGCAGAAGCTGGTGATGGGGCCTTGGACCCACGGCATCTTTCAGGAGAAGGCGGGCGAACTGACCTTCCCCAACGCGAAGACGCCTCCCGGCGGCGTGACCGACATGTGGAGGCTGAACGACCATGTGCTGAAGGGAGAGGCGAACGGCTTCGACGCCCTGCCGGCCGTCACCTACTATGTGATGGGAGACACATCGATGCCCGGCGCTCCTGGCAACGTCTGGAGATCAGCCAATCGCTGGCCTCCGCACACCAATCCGCCCAAGAAGCTCTATCTGTGGCCGGACAAGACACTCTCCGCGATAAACCCCGGAGCCAGTCAACCTCCGCTTTCGTGGACTGCGGATCCCGCCAATCCTGTGCCAACGGCGGGCGGCCCGCAGCTTACGCTTCCTCCGGGTCCGGTCAATCAGGCCGCCGTGGAGTTGCGCCCGGACGTGCTGGTTTTCACCTCGCACGCCGCGAAGGAACCCAATGAGATTACGGGCAGGGTTCGCGCGAGGCTGTGGGTTTCATCGGACGCACCAGACACGGATGTCTTCGTGAAGCTCTGCGATGTCTATCCGGACGGGAGGTCGTTCAACGTGTGCGAGGGCCAGCTGCGGCTGCGGTTTCGCGAGGGATTCGATAGGGAGAAGCTGCTTAAGCCCGGAGAGGTTGTGCCGATTGACGTGGATATGTGGTCAACGAGCCTCATCCTGAACACTGGCCACAAGCTGCGGGTGCAGGTGACCTCCAGCAGCGCGAGGGGATTCGACGTGAATCCAAACACCGGGAAGCCGTTTCGATCCTCTGACAAGCGGATCGCGAAGAACGTGCTCTACATGGACTCGAAGCACCCATCGCACGTGCTGCTTCCGGTGGCACCGTGAGCGAGGAGACGCTACGGCCCGTGAGTAGCCCCCATGAACCTGCCTGTCCTGCGGGATCATTGGGCAGGCCGCGCCCTCTTCGCGATGCGTGGATGAACTCAATTGGCAAGTTTGATGACGATCCGGCAATGCTTGAAATACTGGATGCAGCCAGAGCTATTGACCAGACACAACCCGAACGGACATCACTTGCAACAGCCGGCAGCGAGGAATAGGGTTGCCTCCGTGTCATAATCAGCCGACAAGAACCAACTGAAGCAGACGTTCGCACGATCTCTGAACTGGCCGGACAAGAAGAGGCGACTCGACCACATGATTACTCGGCTCTATGCCAACAACTTTCGCTGCCTGGTTGCCTTTGAGGCAAAGTTCGATTCGTTTGGCGTGCTCTGTGCACCGAACGGCGCCGGCAAGAGTTCGGTGTTCGATGTGCTGAGATTAGTTCGAGATCTTGCAACCGGCAACGCTACGCTCGGAGGCGATAGAGAACGGGACGTCGGCCGGCTTGAACGCACCAACTGGATCGAGAGTTCCACGCAGGAGTTCGAGATTGACCTTTGCGAGAAGGGCCTTGAGTTTTGCTACGTACTTCATCTGGAGCAGGTCGCATCTCATCTTAAGCCCAGAGTGATCTTGGAGCGTGCAACCTCCGATGGAAAGGAACTGTTTGTCCGAGACCTTCAAGGTGTGAAGATGACCAAGCCGGACGGAGCTGAGACTGCCTTTCCACTAGACTGGCGTCAGGCTGCACTCGGGTCTATCCAATCGCACGGAGAGGGTCCAATCACCAAGCTTCAGTCGGCCTTCGCTCAACTGCTCATACTTCGGCCCTCGCCTCGCGAGATGGAGGCCGAGAGCCGCTCTGAATCCCAGCATCCAGACCTCGGACTGACCAATGTCATCTCGTGGTATCGTCACCTGTGCAAGGACACGAGGTTTACCGACTCTCTGCGAGATTCGCTTGCGGAGCTGTGGCCCGACTTCAGCT
>VFKD01000269.1 GCA_009885735.1 bacterium | reverse complement strand
CGCGGAGGCTCACCAATCGGCCTCGGCATTCGACACGGCTCGTATCCGCAGGGAGGCACAGGCGCCGGAGGCGGACAGCACTTCTCAATCTGCAAGCGAAGCGCTTCATGTCGTTCGCGCTCTAGGGCTTCGTCTGCATGCACGGATGCGTACAGGTCCGCGACCACGGTGGTATTCGCTTTTATGACAGCCTGAAGCGCCGTCTGCAGCTCGGACTGATTCAGCAGCTCGCAAGTGTTTTTCGAAATGTGCTCGAGGATGCAGATAATCGTGTCGTTCTGCTTGTTGTTGTGCGCGAGAGCTTGGTTTGTATAGACTCCGAGATTGATGAGCTGCGTGAAGCCAAACGTCAGCGTTTTATCCACATGCTCCACGGCGACTCGCACCGCATCCGTCGCCGCCTTCAGCGCATCCAGCTTGACCTTGACGTCGTCGAGCCGAACATTTACGCCATCGATGCGGTTGTTCGTGCCGTCGATTCGAGTATTTGCGCCCTTTAGCTCGTTGAGAAAGTCCTGTGCAGATGCCATGATGGCTCCTTATTCGTGTTAGATGTCCTTGAAGGCAGCGGAGAAGTGCGAAACGATTCGCTCCCAAGTCAGCGCCTCGGAGTAGACTGCAACTTCTTGAATTCGACCGTTGAACGGATACCGTTCCGGAGGAACGGGCGCGGCGGCGGCAAAAGGCTGAACGGTATCTCTGCCCATGCCGATGAAGAACGGCACCGGACCCGTATTGGGCGCGAAAACTCCCGGGGCAAGCGGTTCGTTCAGGGCCAGGAACTTGTCCTGCGTCATGGTTCCCAGGTCCATGGCGGACACTTTGCCCTCATAAGTTGAGTAGAGCTTGATGTTCGAACCGTCGAAAGTGACTGCGATGTAGTTGATCTTGTTTGGCTCGACCAAAGCCGGAGCCGGCAACGGCGCAGTGACCGGCTTGATGTGCGTCCATTTGGTGGTGGGGCCTGTCTTAACGCCAAGCCACACCTGCCAGCGATAGGGCGAGTTCGGCTGTCCTGGCGTCTCGGGACCCGCGTAGATGGCGACTCCCCGCTTCTTATCGCCGTCTGGACTGCTGTGTTCCATCAGGCAGTAGAAGAGGCCCTTCTTCGTAAAATCCCATGTCGGCCGGACTAGGGCCTCAATGGTGAAGTGTGGAAGGTTGAGGCTGTTGCTTGCCCCTACCTCGACAAATCCGCCGTTGACCTCGAGCGATGTGTTGCCGCCCACGGGCGGTTCAAAACCCAGGAGGCCGGGGGCGCCGTGCAAGCGAAGTCCAGTCGGCTGCGCCGTCGTTGGCGACTTGTCGGCGTCGAGCTTTGCGTTCGGCAGGGTGGGAAGCGTAACCGTCTTGTAGGCGCCCGGATTGAGCCCCTTCTCATCCTTCGCAATGGTTGGTGGTGGCGCCGGCTGCTCCTGAAGTCGCCAGTAGGCGACCAGGATGCTTGCCGCCGGATTGGAGGTCGCCGTGTTTGTCTCACCGAGGATTGTCTTGGGATAGTCTGGTCCGGTGGGGCCATCTTGGTGTGCCATATCAGCCGATGCGCCAAAAGAGCTGCATCCCACCGAGTGAAAGAGAGACATTACGGCCAGCACGGCCAATGGCGCGAGGAGGTAGTACTGCGCTCCCAGCGCAGGGGCGGCTGACAGTGTCTGATTGACTGCCTGAGATCCGGGCGTGAGGAGCCCGATACCCAGATAAGCTCCGGCCGATGCGACCACCATCGCGATGGCGGTGTTCTGCCGAAGCCGAAGGTCCGCCGGATTACCGGAGGTCTCGCGCGCAAGCTCGATCCACCACCGCCCAACTCCGTATGCGGCTACATTCGCCAGGAAGAGCGCTCCGTCAAATGGCAGTCTGCCCCACGCTAATAGCGATGCAGTGAGCAGCGCGACGGCCAGTCCGCCCTCCAGCACCTGCGCAGGAATGCGGCGCTGCCAAACCCCGTGCACATCCGGAAGGTTGAGTGTGAACGGGCCATCGCTCGGCCTACCCGCGCAGCAGCCGTTCATGAAACATCCTACACGGGTGAAGATCATACCGATGAGAATGGTGACCATCGCCACGTCCCAGAACGCGCCGAATGGAATTGCAAGTGCCCGCAGCAGAGGAACGGAGAGCACTAGCGCCAGCGCCAGGCCGCCATACATGGCGCCTCCACCTTGTGTTCGCCGAAGGGCCCGCAGCGGCTGGTCGCGGAAGTCCTTCCAGTGCAAACCAGCAAAGAGCAGCCTTGAGCCGACGGTCGCAGGCAGAAGCAAGACGAGGATTGCGGCATAGATGCGCACCGGGTCGAGGCCGTGGCGGGCGGCTCCGAAGCAGCCGCCTATGACTCCCGCTACCATTCCCAGATAGAGCATGGCAGAGTAGGAGTAGACCTGCCTGCCTCGCCAGCTAAACAGAACGCGATGCATCGCACCTCCGTAAAAGTGGCCCGGGTGGCATGCAGCCCGTTACAAATGCCTGCACGCTGCCAGACGCAACGAGGGCAGATATTGCCCACCCCTACCTGGTAATAGTACGAGTGTTCCGCGGAGCAGAGCCCATCACCTCCGCACGCCGACGAAATTTTTTCATCGTTCGGCGCCGCAGGCTCGATGGTCTCGCCCTGGACTGCCAGTCACGTGAAGTGGGAGCCGACACAACGCAACTCCACAATCCTGAAGGCAGGATTCCGCGAACAAAACTCGCACCTACAAGCAAGACGCAGATTAGGAGCGCGGAACTATGAAGATGAGACAACTGTGGCTGCCGTTCGTCCTGGCCGTCGGATTCGGTGGTTACATTGCTTTATACCCCGGCCGTGCCTACTCGGAGCCGAGAATGGCCAACAGCTCTCCCACCCTGTTCGGACAACAGGCCGCCTTCACCATCGATCCGGTTCACAGCAGCATCTCGTTCGAGATAACACACCTGGGAATCGCCCGGATCCATGGCCGATTCAACAAGTTTGCAGGCAAGCTCAATGGGGATGCGAAGGACCTGACGAAGTTGAGCGTCGAGTTTACGGCTCAAGTCGACTCTGTCGACACCGCCGTAGCCGCGCGAGACACTCACTTGCGCACCGCGGACTTTTTCGAGGTCGCCAACTTCCCCGAGTTGACCTTCAAGAGCACGAAGGTGAAAAAGGCGAAGAACGGCTACATTGCGACGGGCAATCTCACGATGAAGGATAAGACCAAGGAGATATCGATTCCGTTCAAGCACTATGGTCCTGTTACGGTTCCTGGTCCGGGCGGACCAATGACCCGCATCGGCATCATCGCGGAGCCGGTTGTTCTCAAGCGCAGCGACTTCGGAGTGGGCTCAACGGCTCCACTTTCCGGAGGAGTCATCGGCCTCAGCGATGAGTTGACCGTGCGCCTCTCGATCGAGGCAATGCCGGAGAAGTAGCTCTTGAGCTCGACGTGATCAGGGTGCAAACAGCTACGACAAGGTGACTTGATATGCTCTCGATGATGCTCCTATGCGCCGTGTACACTGCAGCCGCAAACGCGCCGATCTCCCAACACCCGGACAATCCGCGCATCTTCCTCTTCCGCGGCAAGCCCACCCTGCTCATCACCTCCGCTGAGCACTATGGCGCTGTGCTGAATCCGGACTTCGACTTCAAGCGCTACCTCGCGGAACTTGCGCGCGACGGCCTCAACTACACGCGCATCTTCACGGGCGCCTATTGCGAAGACCCGAAGTCGTTCAACATTGCGAACAACACTCTTGCTCCCACACCCGGTAGGCTGCTTGCACCGTGGGCGCGGTCAGCCGTTGCGGGATATGCGAACGGAGGGCAGAAGTTCGATCTCAGCACCTGGGACCCGGCCTACTTCAAGCGCCTAAAGGCGTTTGTCTCCGAAGCGGGCAAGCGAGGCATCGTGGTGGAGGTGAGCCTCTTCTGCCCCTTCTACGAGGATTCCATGTGGAATCTGAGCCCCCAGAACCCGCGCAACAACCTCGGTCAAACCGAAGACTGCCCGCGCACCGAGGTCTATTCGCTCAAGCACCCACGCATCATCGAAGTCCAGCTTACCATGACGCGAAAGCTCGTGGAAGAGCTGAACGGGTTCGACAATGTGTTCTTCGAGATCTGCAACGAGCCTTACTTCGGCGGGGTGACGCTCGAGTGGCAGCGTCGAATCTCGGCGGAGATTGTCAGCACGGAGGCAAAGCTGCCAAACCGCCACCTCATCGCGCAGAACATTGCGAACGGCTCGGCTACGGTCGTCGAGCCTG
>VFKD01000556.1 GCA_009885735.1 bacterium | reverse complement strand
GTCGTACGCGATTCCGCCACCGGGCGCGTCGAGTTCACGTTCAAGGGCGGAGACGAAGCGTTCGATCAGGTGGGGTTCGTTTCGGATGGACGCCGCATTCTGGGCCGCGGTGGAAACGGCGGGCCGCTCAAGATATGGGACGGCGCCTCGCGAGAGCCCGTTGTGCGCCCCATAGCGCGACCGATAACGCAGACAGACACCGACGTGCTGTCGCCCGATCTCCAGTATACGGCGAGAGTCAGGCCAGGCAGAATTGATCTCAGGGACACCGTGAGCGACCACGCAATTTGCTCGGTTACAGGATTGAGCGGAATGGTTCTGCCGATATTCTCGGCGAACAGTCGCTTCTTCGTTTTGAAGATGCCTGAAGGTACTGCGGTGGTCTACGAGAGCGCTTCCGGCCGAAAGGTAGGCAAGCCGATCCGTACGCCCATGAACCTGTTCGTCCTTTCGCCGGACGGACATCAGATTCTCATCGGAAATGCCACAGAATCCGTTAGCAATCCAGGGATCCCTCCATTTTACAGCGGTGGCAGCAGTTCGTATACTCCCGTCGGCAAGCCCGAGGTCTGGTCCACAATCACCGGGCAGCGACAATTCACTCTGGACCTGCCGAAGGGCGGTATGTTCGCTGCATTCGTGCTGGACGGCAGCCGGATCATCACTACCTCTCCGGACGGCACGTCCGAGGCCTGGTCAGCAGTGACTGGCCAGCGAATGTCCATGCCAAAGCTATACGAGGTACTCGACAGCTTGCCCGAGGGCTACAGGGCCTTGACCTACTCAGCGAACGGTGAGAAGGGGCTGGTCTCGCTGCCCAGCGGCCAGGTTAAGGTGTGGGACCTGGTGAACAATCGAGAGATAGTGACGCTGGTGGGCAAACGGATCGATTCTACCAACGCGGCATTCTCACCAGACGGCTCGCGCATTGTCACCGGAGGAAAGGAAGTCACAATCTGGGACGCCGCTTCGGGGCGGGAAGTCCTCAGTCTGACAGCCCTCGCACCTCAGCAGGTAGCATTCTCGCCGGATGGCCGCAGGATCATCGCATCCGGTACTCGTGAAGGCGATAAGCACCGTACAGTCCAGATCTGGCAGGCCGCAACCGACGCCGACGTGGCGAAATGGGAAGAGATGCGACGGTCCCCGCTGAAATAGGCTCTGCATTTCACGCAGAATAAATGCACTTTTCACGCTGCTCCAACGACAGTCTGTCAGGATAGACCCATCACACATCACTGGCGGGCGGTAGGCGCCCGCGAGAGGAGCTGACATGCGGAATATCCTTTGGGTTGACGACCGGGTGCTGGACCCGCTGCGGTTCAACTGCCTTGTCATTGGGGGCGGGCTGGCGTTCCTCGGGGTGGTCATCCTCGCCTGTCTCGTCATTGCGCTCTGCGACCAGGGCCCGCCGCGGCCGATGCCGGACATCCGCAAGTCAAAAGGAGTGCTGTTCGGTATTCTCGCACTATGCGGCATCCTGGCCGGTCCTGCCGCCACGCGCGCAGACCAGCCCGACAGCGGTCTCGAGAAGCGGTTCAGCCTGTCGCTCGGGCTGTTCGATGCATCCACGTTCGATCTGCTGAGTTCCTCCTCCTCTTCGCACGGGCTCGCGGCGAAGCTCGACTACTCCTTCTTCAGGCCGACCCGGCACGAAGCGGTTGCCACCATCTGGTATCTTAGCGGAAGGTCTGGAGGCAGCAGCGAGTCGCTCTTCGCCGGTACTGCGGAATACCGGTGGCGCTTCGGCGGGCACGGCATCGCGTATTGGTCGACCGGGCTGGGCCCGGGCTCCGGCAGCAGCTTTGCGGACACTGTGACCTTCGACGCCGGCTCAACGATCAAACGGACATTCGCCGTAGTGGGCAATGAGAAAGTGTATGTGCCAGTAGGAACATTTGAAACCTTGGAGGTGCAGGAGACGGCGACTGACGACATCGCATCGAAGACCACCTATACGAATTGGTATTCTCCGCAGCTTGCATGGTGCGCGAAGAGCGACCTATCCATGCCCTTCTTCGACGCGACCGTCCACTTGGGCCTCAGCCTGCAGTCTCCGACAGTTGCACTACAGTAAGCATGCTTTGCAATTCACCTAGGTCGGTTGGATCACTTCAGCCAGAAACGAGAGATAAGATAATGTCAGAGCAGAAGACCCGAAGAAAACAGTGGCCGCATGCATTGGCCATCTCCGCGACGATAATGTTCGCTTGCGCTGCAGCCCCAACTGTTGCCCAATCGAGTGATGCCACAACCACGCTGGGGACCCGCATCATCCTGCCTGCACCGACTACCATAGCCGAAGGTACGTCCGTTCTCCTAGCAGTCAAGCAGACGCTGAAGTCGGGGTCCGCAAAGAAGGGTGAGCCTGTCGTGTTCGAAGTAGCGGCCGATGCATTCAGCCCGGATCGACGCACTTTGCTCATTGCAAAGGGCACCCGCGCCTTCGGCGAAGTCGAGCAGTCGCGCGGCGCAGGGGCGTTCGGCAGTTCGGGCTCCCTCCGAGTTCGGTGCAACTACCTCGAGCTCGCCGATGGAACGCACGTTCCGCTTCGACCGGCAGGCGCCGGCATGAGGGCTCAAGGCCGCAATCAGTCCGGGACCGCAGTCGGGATTGGCTTGCTTGTAGGCGTGGTAGCGGCTTTTGCGGCCTCAGTCCCGGTAGCTATTGGGGACGGTCTGTCGGGCAAAAAATCGAACTCATCTGCCGGCGGTTTTGCATTTGTTGGATCCGCTCTCCTGACAAGTGCCCTAATTCGGGGTGGCAATGTCACCATTCGGGAGGGAAAGATATTCGAAGCAGCGACCGCGGCCGAGGCTCCGCTGTCAACCAACCCAAAACCCACCAATGTTGAGCGGGATCTCGCGGAGAAACAATAAACGCTGGGCAATGTTGTGGTGAACGGACCGAGACCCAGGAGGACACAACTATGGGACGAAAGTGGTTCACATGCGGGGTGACGGCAGTCTTCACATCCGTATTCATGCTGGCAATAGCGGAATCCGGGTTCTCCTCAGAGGCCCTCAAACGCGGTGGAGACCGGAAGAGCGCACTGCCGGCGCCGGGAACAGGACCTAGCGTCGCCTATCTCCTTGACGGGCGTGTCTTTGTCCAACGCGCGGAAGGGGGAGCGCCGCGCCCCGCCACCGCAGGACAGAACCGCCGATGGCGAGCGGGCCGTCAAGCCTTCCTGAACCCTGTCTCCCCTGGCGGCAGGTACAGGATCGAGAAGCGCACTGCCAAAGATGACTTGTTGAGTGGAGGCCCATTGAGGGACACATTCAAGGTCGTTCGCCTTGCCGATGGCGTCGACATGGGCGCGAACATAGGGGCGCACACCAGTATGGATGGTGACACTGCGGTGTTCGACGGTTGGCTGGATGCTCGGCATTTCGCGGTATGGCTGGATGGGTTCGCCCCCAACGGGTCCAATCTCACGCGTCGCGTGATGGACGTCCTAAACCAAAGAGGCGGGCACAAAAGACCGGGGGCCAGGCTGGTGCGTCATCCAGAGTTCAATGGTTGGATTGGTCCTGGCTGGCGCACAGCTATTGCGTTAAAGGGTCAGGGGGCCGAGTTTTCGAGGGGCGACAAAGTGCACGAAATCGACCCCGGGTATGCGTCTGATGGCGTAATATCCGGTTTTAATGAACCCGACTCGCAGCCGCCACCGATCCCGTTCCTGGCAGTGACTTCCCCGGTAAGCCTGGCGACGTTCCGCCTCTCAGCCGCGCGAACCTTTCCCCTTACACTCGATGGAAAGCCATTCAGGGGCCTAAGCAGGCTATCTCCTGATTTCGGTGCGAATCCGGTCGCCCGTCGGCCGACCGTCACGTTCTCCCGAGACGGATGGTGGGCGCTGCTGCACAAAGAGGGGAACAAAGCCGAGAAGGAGCCGGCGATCGAGTACCTCGTGTCGCTCAAGACGGGGGTTACGCGCCAACTACCGGGGACGGAGGCTGTGTTTTTGTAATGGCAATGCGGTCGAGCACAACCCTTAGCTTGCAGGCAAGGTCGCCGATTCAAAGGGACATTAAAGACAAGACGGGTTCCGGCAATCTGCGGACAGGCGGAGCAGACTACCCCCCGCCGAGCTTCGAATGGCAGTCTGATTTGGGCGGGGAATATGTAACTAACTGTCAGACCCACTCCCATGTGAGAGCTAAGCTCCAACCAGTGAACGGGAGCTTGCGACGCTAACGCGATGTCGCAGGCTCCTCTCTCTGTCTCCTCCTTATTCACCCAGACGACGACCGCCCGCAATAGCGCCGTTCGCATGTTCCCTCTCGCTTCATCCCACAGCTTCGGGATGTACCGCCAGAACCGACTGGGTCGAAATCGCCGCACGCAAGAAATCGGCGCGGCATGTTGCAAGGGGTGATAAGGTGCGGCCGTCCCGGTCTCCGTGCCTTGCGCGTCTCGCGCATGGTCTCCTTCACGGGCGGGACACCCGCGCCACACGAGACCTACGCATCCCGCAAGTAACGCAGCGTCTCGGCAAAGCCGGGGCGCTTGCCATAGGCCAGCAGGCCGAATCGAAACAGCTTCACCGACACGCGAAACACGACCCAGGTCGAGACCGCGATGATGGCGGCGGAACCCGCCACCTCCCACCACGCAACCGGCGCGGCCGCGAGGCGCAGAACCATCACCGTGGGCGCGGTGAAGGGAATGGCGGAGAGCACCCGAGCCAAGGCTCCGTTCGGAATCTCGATGAGCACCGGCATCAGCACCATGGGGATGAACGCACCTATCGAGACAATGCCGGCAATCTGCTGGCTCTCGCGGTACGTTGCGCCCAGCGCGCCCAGGCCCGCCATGGCGGTGGCAAACAGAGCAAATCCGAGCAGGAAGAAGAGAAATGAGCCGAGCAGCGTGGCAGCGCTGATATGAACCACCTTCGAGAAGAGCATCACGGCCGGAAGCCCACCGAGGAGCGCCCACACCAGCACCTGGGTGAGGCCAACTCCCGCGAGCCCCACCAGCTTGCCCAGCAGCAGCTTTTCCGGCGGCACCGACGAGAGAATAACCTCAATGACGCGGTTCTCCTTCTCGTCCGAGATGCCCCTCAGCAGGTAGCTCGCCGAGAAAAAGATGGCCGTGATGAGCAGAATGGTGAAGGTGTAGGGCACCGCGAAGCCTGCCGCGGACTGGGCGGCGTCCTGCACTGCGAACCGACCCTCGCGGTTCAGCGTGTACACCGTTGCACCGCCGCCCGTGGGATCGGCCGCTCGCTTGGCAAGCTTAGGATCGAGCCCTCCTCGCTCCAGGAGGCCGGCCAGAAGGATGTCTCGAACTGGCGCGGCGCCTCCAAGACCCAGCAGAGTCTGCTTGCGATAGTAGACCGCTGTGCGGCCCGTCTCAATGTAGTCGGCGCCCAGCACGATAAGCGCAAGCACCTTGCCATCGCGTACGGCGGTTTGGCCTGCCTCGGCCTGAACAAACTGAATGATCTCGGTGCGCTCCCGGCGCCGACCTCGCTCCTTCGGCAGAAGCACATGGCCCGGATCATAGAGACCCACCCGAGTTGGCCCGGACTGGCTTAGCGATGTGGCCGCTGCCACGGTCCCCAGGACGCTTACGCCGCCTGCGAGCAGGATGATGAGCGGAAGCGTGAGGGTGATGAGGATAAACTCTTTGCGGCGAACGTTTGTGATGTACTCGTGGCGGGCGACGGTCCAGGTGCTCATTCGTTAGAGTTCGACCTCTGCTCCTGCGTCTCCTCATTTGGCTCGGCAGGCCGCAGCAGAAGCAACGGGTCCACATCCGAAACACCCATTGCGGGCCGCAGCAGAATCTCGCTTGGCGCTTCAGGGTTCGCCGCAGGGCGCAGGAGAGTCGCCGCAAGCTGCTCCGCCTTTCGGCGAGCAAGCAGCATCTCATGAACCTCCTGTGCGCGGCTCTCAAGCTGACCGGACAGCTTGCCCCACTTGAATCTGCCCACGGAGTCCGCACAGCGTCCGTCACCAATCACATCCAGCGCATCCAGCACCGTGGCGAGCATCTCGGGCGACTGGTCCCGACGAATGAGCGCGCAAATTGCCTTCAAGTCCTCCGGCTCGAAGCCACCGTAGTGCTCCGGCGTGAGCCCGCTCACCGCCCCGGGGAGGGCCTCGGCGGCAGCCTTGCGAATATTAACCGAGACCAGACCTTGAATCTCTTCAAGGTGCTCGCGGGCTGCGCGGGCCAGCTCCGGCACAGCGCGAGCCTCCTTCATGCGGCCCAGCGCCTTAGCCGCAGCCGCGCGCACGCGGTTGACCCGAACGTCCTTGTAGGCCACGACCGACAGAATGACCCAAAAGATGAAGTGTACGGGCACCGCGAGGAGGCAGCAACAAGACCATTTCCAGAAACCTGGAGTGGTGCGCACATTCGAGTTCTCCGCGAGCACCTTCCAGAGCGCCTTGCCCGCAAGCTTGCGGCCCGCGGCATCGGTCGCCACGTCCGGCAGCAGCAGGGCGGCAACCTCGCACTCCTTCCAGCGCCCGAGGGACGCAGACGCGAGCTCGTTCCTTAGCACCTGCTCGGCATGGCCGAGCGAAACGGGCTGCTCCGCAAGGATTGAGTTGGCGATGTCGCGGACCTCGGTCTTCTTGCGGAGCTTGCGCACCAGCTTCGAGAGCGCATAAGCATCCGCGAGGGAGAGTTTAGGGATAATGGGTTCGTCGGTCATGGTTTAGTTAGGGAGTAGCGGTTAGGGAGTAGGGATTAGGGTGTGCGTCTCTCAATTGACGTACGCTGGCAATTTGTGTTTCATTATTGTTGCGCTTCTCCGCGTCCTTGCGTCTCTGAGTTGGTGCTACAGAAGGCCGCCCAAGGTATTGACGCACCTCGGCTCGCAAGGCGATATCAGCCTTGAGCGACACAGGCCGACGGGCGGTTTCGTTTTGGCTGTCGACAAGCATGGAGTTGCATCTCTGCACGTTGAGGACTATGAAGACCCGTCAAAGTCCCTCACCGTGTGTCCAGCGGCTCTTGGAGACATCCTCAAAACTGCCAGCTATCTGAGTTAGCGGGGGCTGGTTGTTGGAACCCGATATCTCTGTTCTCGCTTCCTACGAGGCACTCTACCGAGGCTCCAAGTGAGTTCATCTTAGTTGGAATCTCCAAACCAATAGGGTCGACGTCTCGTTCCAGGCGTTCATGCTGCGACCACTTCCGGCTGACGAGCACGGCCTCTCGGTTGACAGGGGCGAGAAACCAGGTACTCGCGGAGAGCGTCGGAGACAGAATGTTCATTTGGACAGTCAGGGAGGTGACCGCATCCAATGTGAGATCGTTAGGCGTCGACATCATTGCGAAGCCCGAGGGTCCACAGGCAGCGAACATCGTAGGGCTTCCGAGAAGATTTGTGAACGGCAACAACTCGCGCACTGCTGATCACTCTGAGGCGGCTAGATTTGCCCTGCACCTGCTTAGAATGCGTCTACATGTCGAGGAAGTGCCGTTAGCATTAGCTGAAAGCCTCAAGGCGGAACCGCTTCGAGATAGTGGCGAGTGACAGAACCAGAACTCGACACTCCCGACCAAACGTGATTGCGTCTGCAGGAGAGCCGCGCTCCACATCAGCCGACGGTTCGGTGGCATTGGTGCGTGTACGCACATGGTCGTACGGCTAAAACCCACTCTGCTCTGGGATTCAGGCCTGCCATGATGATCACCATACAACACCCTCAATCTCAATCCACCTCTGCGTCTTGTCTGCTACAATACGCTCTGAAGCATAACCTCATCTACTACGCACAACCATAGGAGAACCGATGCTGCCTTGGAAGACTGCCCTCGTTGTCGGAGCCTCATCCGGAATGGGCGCCGAGGTGGCGCGCAGGCTCACCAAAGGTGGCTGCAAGACGGCGCTGGTCGCCCGCCGAGCGGACGCGCTGACCAAGCTCGCAGAGGAGTTCAACACAGCGACGCCAGTCATGGCTCTCGTCTTTGCACACGATGTGGCAAACCTCGCCGAGGTGCCCGAGCTGTTCCAGCGCATCTGCCGCGATCTTGGCGGACTCGATCTCATTGTCTATGCCGCAGGCGTGATGCCGCGCATAACGGACGAGACGTACGACACATCCCTTGACGCCGTCACCATCTCGGCGAATCTCACCGGCGCAGTGGCATGGCTTAACCCAGCCGCCGAACGGTTTGGACGAGCCGGCGCGGGAACCATAGTGGGTATAGGGAGCGTGGCGGGCGACCGCGGCCGACGGGGAAACCCGGTTTACTGCGCGGTTAAGGCAGGGCTCGCCACCTACTTGGAGGCGCTGCGCAACCGGGTCGGACGGCTAGGTGTGGCAGTGGTCACCATCAAGCCCGGACCTGTGGACACGCCAATGACACAGGGTCTCACGAAGCTGCCGATGCTGATCTCGGTTGAGCAGGCCGCCGAGGGAATTCTGCGAGCCGCTGCCGCCCGAAAGTCGGTGGTCTACCTTCCCGGTAAGTGGCGGCTGGTGATGTGGGTTGTGCGCTCCATCCCGTCGTTCATCTTCAAGAAGCTCAACTTCTGATGTCCGCGCTGCACCAGCCTGCTTCTGCCGGCCAGCGTCGGCGAGCCTCCGTGCAGCCACTGCCCTCGGACCATCTGGAACGGGTCTGGGCGTGGGGCATGTCCGCCAGCGCCATGGAGTATGTCTACCGCCCGAGCACCGTCGAAGCGCTGCGAGGCGTATTTGAGTTCGCCAAGAAGCAGGGCCGCAAGATCGCCCTCCGCGGCGCGGGCAGGAGCTATGGAGACGCCTCGCTGCTTGCCGAGGAGATTGGTCTCGACCTCACCCGAATGCGCCGCATCCTCGATTGGAATCCCACCACGGGCATTGTGCGAGTGGAGCCGGGCGTAACCATTCGCGACCTATGGCAGGTCGCCATCGAAGACGGATGGTGGCCGCCCGTGGTGCCGGGAACCATGCATCCAACCATCGGTGGGTGCGCCTCGATGAACATTCACGGCAAGAACAACTACCGCGTTGGACCCATTGGCGACCACATTCGCGAGTTCGAGCTGATGCTTCCGTCCGGCGCCATCAAGCGCTGCAACCGCGAGCAGAACGCTGACCTGTTCTACGCAGCCATCGGCGGGTTTGGAATGCTGGGCTGCTTCACCAGCATCACGCTTGCCCTGAAGCGCATCTACTCCGGGCATCTCGCGGTCACGCCAATAGCCACGCCGAACCTGGGCGCAATGCTCAGCGAGATGGAGGCCCGGCTGGACCGAGCCGACTATCTCGTGGGCTGGATAGACTGCTTCGCGAAGGCTGGATCGCTTGGGAGAGGGCTGATTCACCAGGCAGACCATCTGCGGGAGGGAGCGGACCCCTCAGCGGCGCAGTCTCTGCGGGTTGAGAATCAGGAGCTTCCCGAGACCTTCATGTGGGGGCTGGCTCCCCGCTCCATCATGTGGCGCCTCATGAAGCCGATGGTCAACAACCCATGCATGAAGGCCGTGAATTGGGTAAAGTACTTGTCGAGCCTCCGGCAGTCCGGCAAGACACACACGCAATCGCATGCCGAATTCGCGTTCCTGCTCGACTACGTGCCGGGCTGGAAGCGGGCTTATCTGCCCGGAGGGCTGATACAGTACCAGAGCTTCATTCCCGCGCCGGAGGCCGAGCGCGTGTTTCGCGGCCAACTAGAGGTCTGTCATCAGAACAGGCTTCCGGCATACCTTGGAGTGGTGAAGAGGCACCGTGCCGACGACTTCTGGATGACGCACGGACTCGACGGCTTCTCCCTGGCGCTGGACTTCAAAGTGACACGATACAACCGGGAGCGCCTCTGGGCGATGACGGCACAGATGAACAAGCTCGTTATCGAGGCCGGAGGAAGGTTCTACTTCGCGAAGGACAGCACCCTGAGCGGCGATCAACTTCACAGCTTTCTGAGCGAGGACCGCGTAAAGCGGTTCCTTGACATGAAGCGGCGCTGCGACCCTGACACTATGCTTCAGACAGAGCTGTACAAACGGGTGTTCGGGCAGCCGGCGCTGAGGTAACGATACCTGGCCTGCGATAGGTCCACGGACTTAAGTCCGCGGCTGTTGTTGCCAAGGCCGCCTGCGCAGACTCACTCTTCAACTCACGCAGGTGGGTTTTGCAGTCCAAAGGGCCGGGTTTCAACCCGTGCCGACATCCTGGCTATGCGTTACACCACCAGATTGGCAGACCTAAGCGTGTGCAGGGCAACCTCCGGACGACACCGGATACGTCGCCCAAGCAACCGCCCACCCGCCGTTCCAATTCCGCGACTCACGTAGCACTTCGAGCCTCCTCGCGAGTACCAGCCGTGAACGTAGCGCGTCTGCAGATAGAGGCGGCATATCATTGCCGGAGTTGGGAATCCGACCCGGAACTGCCCGCCATGCGTGTGGCCGGAGAGCATCAGCACGTCCCGAAGTGGTGCAGCCTCGTCCAGAACGTTTGGATGGTGTGCAAGCAGTACAGTCGCCGCACCTCCCGGAATTGCATCGAGAGTGGCTTCGAGATCCGGCCTACCTTCGAGCAGATCGTCCACTCCCGCGATCCACAGACCGGGTGCAGCCTCGATCGACCGGTTTATCAGAACAGTAATTCCCGCCGCATCAAGCGCGCTCGCGAGGAGCGTGGCGTCGGCATAGTAATCGTGATTGCCAAGAATCGCGATCACTCCCAGGCGAGCGCGCAGGCCGGCTGCGAGCCGAACGACCGGCAGCACGTCCGAAGGGGAGTGGTCCACGAAGTCGCCGGTGATCACAGTGATGTCCGGCTCCAGGGCATTCGCGCGGGAGACCGCTTCGGCAATGATCGCCTCGGATCCGGGAGAGCCCCGATGCAGGTCGCTCAGATGCACCAGACGCAAGCCGTTGAGATGAGCAGGAAGGTGTGGAACCACCACCTCATGGTGCGTGACCTCAAGCGTGCTGCGGCGCGTGGGTGCGGCAAGCGGAGTTGAGGCGCTCTGCCTCGGTATGGGTTCGTGACTGTGGTGGCTCATGGGCGATACGAGCGGATTATACCATGGCAAGGTGGGGAGCTTGAGATGCTAATAGCCTCGCAAAGTCAGTCTGCTTGTTCCTACACGGGCGGGACGCCCAAGCCACGATAGCTCACTTCGTGGCAATTGTCGCTGGCGATGTAGGGGCGAAGCATCCGCACGGGACGCTTCCGTCAGGGCGTTGCGCCTTCACGCGGCTGCTTCGCCCGCATGGTATCGTCACGCCGATCAACTCAACCTGAACTCCGAGGAACCAACGACGCCGAACCTCTGCGGCGTCCGTAAGGGCGAAGCATCCGCGTATCACATTTCCGGTTGCGTGGCGGTCTTGCGTGTGGATGCCTCGCCCCTGCAAGTTACTGCGACGGAGCATGAGTGCCCCGTTCTGCTGCGCGGACCACATCCTGATCAGAATTCTGAGAGGCCAAAGGACTCGCGCTCACTAATGTCAAACGCAATCACATCGTCCTCGTCCCCTCGAAATCACGACTGGAGCCGCCCATGACCCGCCCTCGAACGCCAAACAACGACACCTACGCTTCGCCCACTCGCCGAATCCTGCTCGGAGCGATGGCCGCGATGACGACGGCTGTTACCACAATGAGGAGCGCACCCTTGCTTGCCGATCAGAAGCCCACTGCCAAACTCGACTCGTTCATGGATTCTGAGAT
>VFKD01000362.1 GCA_009885735.1 bacterium | reverse complement strand
GCAATGGCTCAACCTCAGCTACAGCGTGTGGTTGAACTAAGCCGCTGCGCGGCGGGCGGTGTCGGGGGCATGGGCGTGGAGGGTGATGAGGAGGGGTGACTGCATGGGGGGAAGGCTACGACAATGCGGGTCTATGGACAACTCCAAAAACCCACAAGACCGAACCCACCACCACGCCACCATCAACACAAGGGCGGGAGAGCGGCACCGCGACCCTCTGCTCTACACCCATCCCTACGACTCGATGCGGCGTTTCGCCGAGTTGCTCGCGCTGCGCCACGATTCGCCGCGCACCCGGCACAGTTACTACCGCGCCATGCGGCTGGTGCACGAGCATTTCAAGGCCGATCCGGCCACGCTGGGCGAGGATCAGTTCCGCGACTACATCCTTCACGTCAAGACCCGCAAGGCCTGGAGGCCGAAGACCATCCGTCAAACCGTGGCCTGCGCCCGGCTTTTCTTCGTCGAGATGCTCGGACACCAAGAGTGGAAGGTGTTCTCGCAGATCCGCACCCGCGACCACGACGATCTTCCCGCCGTGCTCACCCGCGAACAGGTCACCCGCCTGCTGGACGCCATCCGGCTGAGGCGATACCGCACCCCGATCAGCCGAGGCCCCAGGGGTGGGGCCGAGACAGCCTGCCGCAGGCAGCCCGAAGGGCAGCACCGCCGAGGGAAGGCGGCGCTGGCAACCTGATCTACTGCGCCGGGCTGCGGCTTTCCGAGTGTCTCTCGCTCACCGTCCACGACATCCTGGGGGAGGAGGGCAAGCTCATGGTGCGCCAGGGCAAGGGCGGCCGGGACCGGATGGTGCCGCTGGCCCCGGCGATGGTCGAGGATCTGCGGCGATACTGGGCCTTTCACCGGCATCCCTTGCTGCTGTTCCCCAATGCCGGGCGCGGTCCCTGCGCTCCCGACCAGCTCGCCGGGCGCATGCGGCAGGCCACCAGCCCCATGCCTGTGAGTTCGTTGCAGCGTCTGGTCATCGTGGCGCGCAAGGAACTGGGCATCCCCGACGCGACCATCCATAGCCTGCGTCACAGCTTCGCCACCCATCTCATCGAGGCCGGGGCGAGTCTGCACACCGTGCAGGCGCTGCTCGGACACAAGCAGATCAACACCACCATGGTCATGGTCACCTTCACGTTGCCGGAGTTACTGCGCGCACTCTTTTTCACCCCGGACGCCAGGCAAATATACGACCTCTTCTTTCGTGCGGCCGCCGAGGCATTGTCGGAAACACTGGCCAACCCGCGCTGGCTGGGGGCGCAGTGCAGCGGCTTCACCATGATCCTGCACACTTGGAACCAGCGGTTGCACTTCCATCCCCACCTTCACTGCATCACACCCGGCGCGGGCCTCGACGCCGCGGGGCGGGTCGTCACCGTCAAGAGCCCCGGGTTCCTCGTGCCCCAGCCGGTCCTGCGCGCCGCCTTCCGCGCCCGGTTCCGCCAGAAGCTCGCCGCGCTTGCCGGGCACAACGCGGAAGTTCCCGCCATCGACCCATCCGTGTGGGAACAAGACTGGGGCGTCCATCTGCAAGCCTTCGGGGATGGCCGGCGCG
>VFKD01000484.1 GCA_009885735.1 bacterium | reverse complement strand
CGCCACCACCAGGCGTCAAGCGCATCTGGCAGGGACTACGGTACCTGGAGGCCCTCACGTACGGATGGAACCTCGCGCGGCGAGCGCAGAAAGAGTGAACCAAGATTAGGCTAGGGAGAGGGAGTCAGGGACCGGCGCCGTGCTCCCCTCTCCTCGGCCCTTATGAGGAGAGGGGCCGGGGGTGAGGTGCCCTTGCCCTTCCCCTACGCCATCACCACCTGCTGAATGCGTCCATAACCCAATCCACAGTTGGAGGGCTCAATGAGAACCGTTCCAAACCCGTCCGGCACGCCGTGCGCAACCTCAGCGCTAATGTGCGGTCCATGCTGCCAGTGGCACGCATCGTGTGCCACAACCACGGCTCCGGGCGCCATTTGTGGTCGCATCCGCTCGATAATGGCCTCTGTGAAGCCCTTGGTGTGCGGACCATCCTCGAACAGCATGCCGACGGACCCCGGCGGAGTCCAAGTGAGTGCGTCCTGGCGGATCGGCTCAATGTACTCGAGAAGTTCAGGACGCACGTGCGTGAAGTCGAGTCCAGGGTCCACGGCATAGACCTTGCCAATCCCGTTTCGAGAGACGGCACGGGCCATGTGCGAGGTGGAACATCCCATTGCGGAGCCGACCTCGACAATGATTTCGGGACGCAGAGCTCGGACCAGCGAGTAGAGCAGCTTCCCCTCAACATCCCAGACCGATCCGCCCGGCCAATGCCCGCTCTTCGGAGAAGGAGGACCGGCTGCGTACCCGCCAATGTCATCCTCGCTCGCGAACGCCTTGAGATCATCCGCGCACAGCCCGAAGCTGTTCGCCACCTGCTCGCAAGCGGCATCGAACGTTATTTGCGGCATCGCGGGCTCCGCCTCGACGCCCAATGCTTGAAGCTCTCGCAGGGTGTCGCGATGGCCTGGGCTAAGCTCGTTCGCCATCCGCAGCCAGTCGGCAGCGCCATGAAGGTCGCCCGCGCTCTTCATCAGCAGGCCCAGGAAGTGGCAGGCCGCAGGATTGCCCTGCGCAGCCACCGCCCGCAGGAGCGGCTCGGCCTCGCGCCTGCGTCCCTCCTCCGCCAGGAATCGGCCCAGCGCAAGCAGGATGCGCGGGTCGTGCGGCTGCAGGGCCGCCTCCATCCGAAGGAACTCCTCTGCGTTTCGCCTGCCGCCCACTGCGTCCGCCGTCTGCGTGCTCATCCTCAGCCAGCGGTCGCTCTTGCCCTCCGCAATCAGCGCGCGCTGCGACGCCTCGCGCGCTCCGGCCAGATCGCCATTCTCCAGAGCGCAGCGGTGCCATGCATCGGCCGCGTCCACCGCCTCCGGCGCGGCTTCGAGGGCCTTCAGCCACCAGTCTCGCGCTTTCCGGTAGTCTCCTTGCTCGGCCCACACCTCTCCAAGGTTGTAGTAGGTCTTGTAGCTCAATATCCCTGTGTCCAGGCTGGTGAATTCCGTGCCATCCTCGCGCACCAGCAGCCGCTCGTAGTACCACGCGGCCTCGGCGGGTTTGCCCTGCGAGGCGGCTATCAGCCCGGAGTGGAAGAGCAGTTCGGGGTCGTCCGGCGTGCAATCGAGACCGTCCTTGAGCGTCTGCTTCGCCTCCTCAATTCGTCCGAGTTCTCGCTGGGAGACTGCAAGGAGGGCCGATGCCTTCTTGGAGTGCGACTCTTGCGGCTTCGAGAACCGCAGGCAGCGCAGCAGCGCCTTCACCGCGCGCCGGTGCATCCCGCAGAAGTGGTAGGTCATCCCAATGTTGAAGAGCACGAACGGATGGTCCGGGTTCTCGATGTAGTCGAGCCGAAGCAGCTTGCGGTCGCGCAGGCGCTTGCGGGCCTGCCCTTCCTTAGAAGTGTCGTACCCAGAGTGCAGGACAACCGCGCCGCAGCGGGCCACCTGGCCGTCGGCTCGGCGAATAGAGCCCAGAATCTGCTCGTGAATGCGAAACTCAAACTTGAACCCAAGCTTGTTGCGGAAGAGCTTCACATGGTCCACCTGCGTGCCGAACCTGCCTTGGTCCGTGAAGCGAACCGGAACCACGAAGGCCGCGATGCTCTGCGGCGCGTGGATGGCGCTCTCGACAATGGCTTCGCCGGAGGCCCACGGCAAGGTATCGTCTGCATCCAGCCAAAAGATCCATTTGCCCTTAGCGTAATTCAAGGATTCGTTGCGAGCCGCCGAGAAGCTGTCGCACCACTCGAACGTCTCCACCCGTGCGCCGCCCTCCCTCGCAATCTCCACGGTGCGATCGGTTGAGCCGGTGTCCACCACAATGATCTCTCGGAAGAAGGGCTTCGCGCTCTCGAGGCAGGCGCCGAGCACTCGCTCCTCGTTCTTCACTATCATACAGAGCGAGATGTCGGCCTGTCGCGCCTTCTCCTTCAGTGCCTTCAGGAGGGTTTCGGGCTTGCGCGAGTTGTCGAACGTCACCGGCGCGGGCGAGGTTCCGACCAGGTGCGAGGCGTATCCGGTCTGCAGGTCCAGCCGCCACTTCTCCTGGTAGAGCGCGTGGTTCGTCTCCAGTAGGCTGCCGGCATTGCCCAGCCTGCCCAGGGTCTTGGAGCCGTGGTGGTGGACGAAGCTGCGCGCCGAGATAACCAGTCGGTAGCCGGCTCGGCGCATTCGGTGGCACAGGTCGTTGTCTTCGAAGGTGCCGAGGCCGAACCGCTCGTCGAAGCCTCCGAGCTCCTTCAGGACCGACTTGCGAACCGCGAGGCAGAAGCCCACCAGCATGTCGGAATCGAGGTCTTCGGCCACCTGGTCGGCGAAGTCGTTCGCGAAGAGGTCGAGGTTCTCGATGCTTGTGTAGGTCGGGTCGATCTGCTGCCCATGGCCGCTCCGATTCGTGTAGGGTCCAGCAGCTGCGATGGAGCCGGACGCACTGAGCGACTCGATAAGCCGCAGCAGGCCCATTCGCGGAACCACCGTGTCGCTGTTGAGGAACAGCACGTAGTCTCCCGTCGACTTCTCCGCGCCCAGGTTGCAGGCCGCCGCGAAGCCGAGGTTCGTGTCGCACCGCTGGACCTTCGCCCACTCGAACGATTCGGCTGCTTCCGCCGCGCCGTCCGGCGAGGCGTTGTCCACCACGTGAACCTCGGTCCAGAGGTCGCGGCAGTTCCCGAGGCTTTCGAGGCACTGCTTGATGTCCTCCTCGCCTCCGTGGAGCGGTATGACGATAGAGACGGTGGGAAGGGCGGCGCTGTCCGCGAAAGTGACCAATTCCAGCCCGCCGGCCTGCGCCGGAGCATCCGGCGCGCTCAGTTCGCGGAACCTCTCCACTACTCCCGCGAGGATTGCCGGAGGAGTGATGTGCTCCACAGACTGATACGCCCCTGGGTGAGTGGGATGCAGCTCGCCCATCATCTTGTTGGTTTGCCACCCCAGCCAGGTGCGGTCGTACCAGTCCGTCACCAGCTCGTGCGAGTGCGACCACGTGGAGATCTTGCGAAGGATGCGCGAATCAGGTCCCACGTATGAGAGGTGGTGAATGAGGCCGTATTCCGGGCCGAGCACCAGGCGCCTGCCGCCGGAGTAGTTTCGCAGACCCACGGGCTCACAGACCTGCAGGTTTACCAGAATGGTGGGCGTGAAGCCCTCGCGAGGACGAATGACATGCTCGGGGCTGTGCCAGTAGGTGTCCCAGTGAACCGCCACCTGGTCGGCGAGGTTGCCCTCCGCCAGCGAGAGCAGGGAGTTGAGGAGCCCCGGCTCGATGATCTCGTCGCCATCCGGGATGAGGGCGTGGGTGAAACCAAGGGAGCGAAGGTGTTCCCGTGTGGCTTGGCGGTGCTCAAGCTCGGAGGACCAGTCTCCCAGCACCACCTCGGCGCCCGCCTCGCGAGCGGCAAGTCCCGCCGCCTCCCACTCACCCTCGGACGAGTTCCACGGCACGCGGCTGACGAAGGCAAAGACGGGTCCCGCCCCCGCGAACGACTTTATCGCTTCGGCGAGGTAGTAGGCATCATCGTGCAGGATGAGCGCGACGCAGAGGTTCGCGGCCAGCGTATCTGGTACGGACTCTTGTTTGGCTTGGCCAGCTCTTGCCTTCGCGCCTTTGCGCACCGGCTTGTCTGTCGGTCCCGTCACATCCGCAGCCTTCGATCGCGTTGCCATGTTCAAGACTCCTGTGGTCGTTTGGGTTTGCCTCGGCTCTTGGACTGAATGCGGAAAGTCTACAGCATCTCGAACCGGTGAGTCGATACCTCCGATGAGGACACTTTCGCGGTCCTCGACAATGTCGTCGGCCAATGTCAACCATTTACGACGGATTCCGTGGAGAATCACTGCTAGGCGAGAGTGGGTACCGGTGATCTCGAAGCACCGTTTGAACTCGGTTCTGATGGTCCATCCAGCTCTGAAGAGCAGTTTGGAGAGGCCCTCATCGGTGCAGTCGCCGTGGTCCACGGCGGTTTGGAGCATTGTGACTAGAGCAGGTGTCAGCAGGCAGCCGTTCGGCCTCTCCATTGCAGGTCTCCATGTTGCGAGCATGCAGGTGCGGTGACGGCCAGCGGATGCTCGCCGTTGGCGCTTTCCGAGGTATTGCCCGAACCCGCAGCTCATTCGAGGTGTTCGACCACCCAAGTATAATGCTGAGCCGTCAACTGGCCGTCTACAGTTCGGTCTATAGTTCGGTCTAGAGTCCTGCTAATGAGGGCGGACGATGTCTAGGCTGGAGAGATCGCGCGATGTCTGGGGAATACCTAGACCAATCGCCCGGATAGTGCAGGGGGCGTTGCCCGACTGGACCTCGGTATGCCTGTTTTCACCACTCCGATAGCAGATCCAATCCACCGATGATATACTGAGGCAAGACAGCCACAACCGATCCAACCGGGTCGCAAGGACGCGCAGATGAACTGGGCGGATGTATGGGCCGGCATCAAGGGTTTCGACTACCGCATCTTGGTCGATGTCTTTGCTGTTGCATGGCTGCTCTACCGCCTGCTGCTGCTGGCGAAGGGTACGAGAGCCTGGCAGATCATCGGCGGTCTCGTCACGTTCTTTGCCGCCGTGGTTATCTCGGACCTAGCCGGATTGACCTCGCTGAACTGGCTGCTGAGGCAGGCGTTTCCTCTTGGTCCGGTCGCCCTCACAATTCTCTTTCTGCCGGAGCTGCGCCACGCCCTTGAGGAGTTCGGCCGCCCTGGCTTCTGGGGCAAGAGCTTCGGCCTTGTTCATGGCGAAGAGATGACCGAGATGGTGGACGCCGTCGTGGTAGCAGTCTCCACCATGTCGGTGAAGCGCATCGGCGCACTTATCGTCTTTGAGCGTGATCAGGGCCTCGACGACATCGCGTCGAATGGCACCACGATGAACGCGATTGTGAGCTCGGCTCTGCTTGGCACCCTCTTCTACAAGGGTTCTCCACTTCACGACGGCGCCACGATTATTCGTGCCGGCCGGATCGTGGCGGCGGGCTGCACTCTCCCGCTCACCGTGAGTCCAAAGGTGGATGCCACTGTCCACACGCGTCACAAGGCGGCTCTCGGCATGTCTGAAGAGAGCGATGCGGTGGTCGTGGTGGTGTCCGAGGAGACGGGCACCGTCTCGATTGCCGTCAATGGCAAGCTCCTGCGCGGCCTGCGAGATTCCACACTCAGAGAGCGGCTGTGCGAGCTTCTGCAGATAGAGGATCATCAGCACGGACTTGCGTCCACCTCAATCGGGCAGGTAGCGACACGGGTTGGGACCGCGATCAGGACGGCCCGCTCGCGTGAGCGCGGCGCGGACCCGCGAGATTGAACGGCGACGAGACATGAGATTCCTTCGCGAGAACTTTATGCTCAAAGTGATTGCTCTTGCCACGTCCATCATGATCTGGCAGTATGTTGGTATCGAGCGCAGCCCAAGCGCCATGCGGATTATCTCCGTAGAGGTACAGCTCGAGGGCGCTCCGCCTGAGAACCTGGTGGTCAACATCCCGCACGACAAGGTAGCTGTGGAAGTGTCTGGCCCGAAGGCCGACGTAGAGGCGCTGCAAGAGAGCTCGATACGCGCGGTAGTGAACGCATCCGTGGCGCGGCCAAACTCCCAGCAGTTGGAGATCGTTAGTTTTGTTCGGCCCACTTCTGCTAGTCGGCTGCTCTTTGTCGCCAGGCGCAAATCTGTGTCGGTGGAGGTCACAGAGAAGAAATCCAAAAAGCTTCCGATCGTCCCTTCGTACACCGTTGCGGCGCCTCTTGGCAAGAGTTTCTCCACGCCCAGGCTGGATCCGCCGGATGCCGAGGTAATTGGGGAAGCGTCCGAGCTCGCGCGGGTGGCAAAGCTTGTCGTTTATGTTCGGACAGATGCCGGAAACGTCCGTTCTGATTTGCCCATCCAGGCGCTCGACAAGGATGGCGTCCTTATCGACAAGGTGGTAGTAAAGCCAAAACAGGTGCGGGTCTCCATCGACATCACCGAGGCTCCCGCCGAGCGAACCTTAGTGGTTAGTTCGCGCCTTCGCGGCCTGCCGGACGCTCCCTTCACAGTGTCGCAGGTATTGGTGGAACCGGACCAAGTCACAGTGACGGGACGCCCCGAGGACCTGCTGGGCCTCACTCGCATCGAGACTCAAGAGGTCTCTGTGGATGGAGCGAAGCTGGACGTCATCCAGAGCGTGCGGATGCTGCTTCCTCCGGGCGTCTCCGTCAAGACCGGCACTGCTTCCGCTCGCGTGGTGGTCAAGCTGCAAGACTCGTCGACGACGAACCCGTAGCCTCGTCCGTGTTGCTTGTAGATACCCATTGCCACCTAAATCACCCTGACCTACTTCAGGACGCTGCCGGCTGCATCGCGCGCGCACGGGAAGCCGGAGTATGCGGGCAGGTGGTAGTGGGGTACGACCTGCCCTCCAGCCTACTGGCCGTGCAGCTTGCCGAGGAGCACCATGACGTGTGGGCGGCAGTGGGGATTCACCCCCACGACGCTGCATCGTTCGATGCTGCCACGGCAGACCAGGTTGCGGTTCTGCTTGGGCACGAGAAGGTCGTCGCGGTGGGGGAGATTGGCCTAGATTTCTTTCGAGAACATTCGCCGAGCGAGGTTCAGCAGGATGCGCTTGTTCGTCAGCTTAAGCTGGCTGCGAATGCAGGACTGCCGGTTATCTTCCACTGCCGAAACGCCTATCCGGAGCTAATCTCGGTCCTGCGGGAGGTTGGCGCTCCTGAAGGCATCATGCACTGCTGGGCCGGCACGCTCGACGAGGCCGAGCGGGTCGTGGAGATGGGCCTTCATCTGGGTATCGGCGGCGTCGTGACCTTCAAGAACGCCGATGCGCTGCGAGAGGTGGTTCGCTGGGCACCAGGCGTTCGATTGGTGCTTGAGACTGATGCTCCCTACCTGGCGCCGGCCCCAATGCGCGGGAAGCAGAATGAGCCCGCACTAATAGTCCACGTTGCCGCGAAAGTAGCTGAGATACGTGGCCGGCTCATCGAGGAGGTGGCCCTGCAGACGTCTCGCAACGCATCCTATCTGTTCAGCCGTATGGAGCTTAGATTGGAGTTCTAGCGAGCCTTCGCCCCAGACCGACGAGTTGTACGTGCTCCCGAAACCTATTACACTCCGGGGGCATATGGTCCTCACGATCGGGATCTCTAGTTGCGTCGCGACGTCCAGTAGTCCTGTCATGTTGAGAAATTATCGCAATACGAGCGACTACGCACGGAATGAACTCGGATCGGCCAAGTTGAGTGTCGTCCTCAGGTCTCGACATCGGCATGCGGATGCGTTGGTCGTTGACGTTGCGTCCGCAGGACGCTTGGCCGCAGG
>VFKD01000734.1 GCA_009885735.1 bacterium | reverse complement strand
TTCAGCACGGGTGAGCAACTTGGCGCAAAGTACCCTGGTGGCATAGAACACCGACAACGCAACAGACGGGCGAGAGCGGTCGTATTAGACGTAGAGCTACTGAGAGCAATCGCTGTTCCAGCTAAGCAACTTGGCAGACCCAAGTCGTCCTGCATCGCTCCCGCATGCGTTACCTTCTGCTGAGTTGTCCACACAGACCTGGATCTGTCGAGCCGCCCTCTGGTTCACCTCGCGCGATGGCAAGTAGTGTACTTTCCAATTCGGAGGCAGGGAATGAACACACATGTGTCGCCGTCCACCAAGGCAGTCGGCTACTGGTCCGCGGTGCTCGCCACATTATTCAGCTTAATGTACGTTGTCGGGCAAGTCGCCGAGTGGCTGGGGCTGCTCGGATCTCATGGCGGACCACACAGCGCCAGCACTCCTCTCGGCCTGGCCCTGCTGCTTACACCCTCGCTTCTGCTAGGTTCGTCCTATCTCGTCCTCACAGTCAGCATCCACCAAGCGGCGCGGCCAGACAGGCAGATTTGGAGTCATATAGCAGTCGTATTTGCTGCCGTGTACGCGACCTTGATAAGCATGGTCTACTTTGTGCAGCTCACGCTTGTAATGCCTCGCCTTGCACGCGGACAGTCCGAGGGTATCGAGCCGTTTCTCTTTGTGCCGTTCGATTCGTTTCTGTATTCGGTGGATATTCTCGGATACAGCTTCATGAGTGTTTCCACCCTGTTCGCGGCCAGGGTGTTCAGACCGGAAGGAAGGGAGCGTATTGCGCGGGCCTTCTTAACCTCGAACGGCATGGTGCTTCCGTTCATAGCCATTCAGATCTACTTCCACCCACTCATCTGGATCGCAGCGCTGTGGGCCGTGACGTTTCCTGGATCGACATGGTCGCTCGCCTCCCTGTTCCGCCACGTTGAACTAATCTTGGTTCACTCTTTCTGCGCTCGCCGCGCGAGGTTCCATCCGTACGTGAGGGCCTCCAGGTACCGTAGTCCCTGCCAGATGCGCTTGACGCCTGGTGGTGGCG
>VFKD01000612.1 GCA_009885735.1 bacterium | reverse complement strand
GCGCCAGAAGTAGGTCGAGCGCCTCCTGGTCCATGAACGTTCCGTGCTCGATTGCGTCGTATCCAGCCCGAAGCGCGTTCTTGATTCCCTGGTTGGCTCGGCAGTGGCCCGTCACCTTCATATTGTGATTGTGCGCGGTTGCAACCACGGCATGCATCTCCTCGAAAGTCATGCAGAGCGTGTGGTGGTCGTTCGTGTCCGGTGCGGCTGCGTCGCCTGTGGGATACGTCTTGACCCATTCGACGCCGTCCTTCACGAGTTTGCGCACTGCCGCCCTCGCCTCGTCCGCACCGTTTACCAGCAGCACCAGGCCCTCCATCCCTATCTTGCGATAGTCAGGATTCCAGTCCATCAGGCCGCCAACCCCACATATCTCGCGTCCGCTTGCGGCTAGGCGCGGTCCCGGAACCAGGTCCTCCTCGATCGCCTTCTTGAGCCAGACGTCGATGTTGAACAGGCTGCCTCCGCTTCGGGCGGCAGTGTAGCCGCACTCAAGCGCCTGCTTGGCATTTGCGGACGCAAGCAGGGTGACGTACTCCACGGGATACTTGGTGTCGAGATCTTCGAGGTTCATCACATCAAAGTAGGTGGCGTGGTAGTGCGCTTCAATGAGCCCAGGGAGAATCGTGCCCCCGCATGCATCGACCAGGGTGTCGCTAGGGCTCGCAGCGGGAGATCCGGGTGCGGGACCGGCATAGGTGATACGCCCGTCAACGGCCACCAGCACGGCATCCGGCACAGGCTGGGATCCGGTGCAGTCGACCAGGGTTCCATTAGATATGCGGATGGTTCCAGCAGCAATCTTCATCGCGTTCTCCAAGCTTTCGGTTCAAGACGTCTCTATCTTGCCCAGCGACCCCCCAACTTCCTGTGTCTAGGAAGGGCAACCGAAAGTTCCGGCGAACCTAAAGGCACTGGCCGCCCGCGCCAAACCGTGCCTGTGAGGATATCGCCGATGCGTCGTCTTGTTTGCCTCTTCCTAGCGTCAATTGCTGTCTGCCTCCCGCCTACTGCCTTCGCGAAGGACCGCAAGGTTGTCTTCATCGCCGGAAAGAAGAGTCACGGACCCGGTGACCACGAATATGAGCGGGGATGCAGGCTCCTGGCAAAGTGCCTCGCGGCCTCGCCGAATGCGAAGGGTTACAAGACGGAGGTCCACACAGACGGCTGGCCGACGGATCCGCGCGCGCTCGACGATGCCGACACCATTGTGATGTTCTGCGACGGCTCCGACCACAGCGAGGCAGATCACCCTCTTCTGGCAGGTGACCGGCTGGACCAGCTCGGCAAGGCGATGAAGCGCGGCGCGGGCCTAGTGGTGCTTCACTACACCGTGTTCGTCCCGCAGAAACGCGGCGGTCCCGAGTTTCTGGAGTGGGTCGGCGGCTATTTCGACTACGAGTCCGGCACGGGCAAACCGCCATGGTATTCCAAGATTCAGGCGGCTGCCACTACGCCGACGCCTTCCACTCCCAGCCACCCCAGCTCGCGGGGGCTGAGCGCGTTTCCTCTTCACGAAGAGTACTACTACAAGATGAAGTTCAGGCCGGATGACCCTCGCCGAACGCCTATCCTCGGCACCGCTTTGCCCAATGAGTCCGGCGATCAGACCGTAGCGTGGGCGGTGCAGCGAGAGAATGGCGCGCGAGGCTTCGCGTTCACAGGCGGGCACTTCCACCGGAACTGGCAGGTGGAGAACTTCCGGAAAATGGTCCTGAATGCCATCGTTTGGACCGCAAAGGGCGAGGTGCCCGCAGGCGGTGTACGCTCTACGCTGCCCGAGGAGGAGCAGCCTATTCGAGCGCTCATTGTGACGGGCAAGCAGCATCCGGCGCATGAATGGCAGAAGACCACTCCAGCCATTGCAGAGGTTCTCGGGCGCGACACGCGAATGCAGGTTCGCGTCATCGAGGACCCGGAGAAGCTGGCGACGGACAGCGAGCCGACAGATGTGATAGTGCTGAACTACTGCAACTGGCAATCGCCGACGTTGAGCGCGCCGGCGCGTGAGGCGCTGCTTGCACGAATCCGAGGCGGAACCGGACTCGTGGTGGTGCATTTCGCCAACGGCGCGTGGCTGGACTGGCCGGACTATCGTCGGTTGGCCCGCAGGGTATGGATCGAGGGAACCAGCACGCATGACCCCTATGGGTCATTCGGAGTGGAGCCTACCAAGGTTGCGCACGAGATCACCCAGGGCATGACCGGGTGGGACACTGTGGACGAGCTCTACTGCAAACAGCAGGGCGAGTTGCCCATCAAACCTCTGTTAACTGCTAAATCGAAGGTCCTTGGCACCGACGAGCCGATGGCGTTTGCCTACGATGAAGGAAAGGGGCGCATCTTCCAAACCGTGCTAGGACACGCAGCGGAATCGATTCGAAGCGGCGGAACGGCTGAACTGTTGCGGCGAGGAACTGCATGGGCCGCAAAACGGCAGATTCGACCGATGAGCTACTCGTCCGTGAGGCCGGCGCCGACTGTGGCCGGTCGCTTTGGGCAGGCATTCGATGCACGCTCCGGACCGGCAAGCGCACCCGGAAAGGCCGAGTACCAGTCTCCTCCTATCACCGCCTCGTGCTGGACAAGGCTGAAGTCCGCAGCCGGCTACAACCTGCTGATCGCCAACGCTCCCAAAGAGTCACCCTCGCATTGGGAGATCTTTACGCTGCCAGGTTCAGGCCGGCTTGCGGCCTACCTCCCAGGCGCCGAGCCCCAGCTTATTGAGAGCAGCGCAGCCATCGTGAACGACTCGTGGCGATACGTTGGAATCACGCTTGAGGCAAATCGCGTTCGACTGTGGGTGGATGGCGCATGCGTACAGGACCAAGCCATCAAGTGGAGCAGTACAACGAGCCCGGTTGGACCACTCTATCTCGGATGCTATGCGCCTGGGGGCTTGGGATGCGACGGATTTCTTGATGACGTGCAGATTAGGCGCGGCGTCTGCACCATGGAGGCGCCCACCTCGCCAGCCTCGGCCACGCCGGAGACCGTTGGATTGTGGAGCCTCGACGGCCTGAAGGATGGTCGCTTTCCGGATGCGTCGGCATTTGGCAACTCCGCATCCGCGCAGGGCGCCGGCGCTGCACCGCTTCTTCTCGGCAGCAAGGCGCGGCCAGAGTTTCAGAAGGCCGGGACTGTTGATTGGCCGATCGTTGGAAATGACCCCGGCGGCAGACGCTATTCAGTGCTCAGGCAGATCGATCGCTCGAACGTGAAGTCGCTCAAAGTCGCCTGGACCTATCACACGCGCGATGCGGAGTCTGGAAACGGCTCCACCATCGAGTGTACGCCTATTGTGGTAGGCGGCATCATGTACCTCACCACAGTAAAGCAGAACATTGTTGCGCTGAATGCCGAGACAGGAGAGGAGATCTGGCGGTTTGACCCCCGCTCAGGTGGGGTCAACAGAGGGGTTGCGTATTGGTCGGACGGCCGACCGGGCGGCGCCGAGCGGATCATCGTTGGTCTTGGCAACGGCATGATGGTATCACTCGATGCGAAGACTGGCGTGCCGGCGCCGGAGTTCGGCAAGAGCGGCTTTCTGGACCTGCGCGCAGGCATTGAGCGGGACATAAGCCGAATGGGCTACGGCTGCTCCTCTGCCCCTGCCATCTACAAGAACACAGTCATCGCCGGTTTCCTCAGCAGCGAGGGTCAGCCTGGAGCGCCCGGAGATGTGCGCGCATTCGACGTGCGATCAGGCAAGGAGCTGTGGAGGTTCCACACGGTTCCCCAGCCCTATGACGTGGGCAGCGAAACCTGGGAGGGCGACAGCTGGAAGAACCGGGCCGGAGCAAATCCATGGAGCGGGATGACCGTAGACGCGAAGGCGGGCGTGGTCTTCTGCGGCACTGGCTCGGCAGCCTCGGACTTCTATGGCGCGGACCGCAAAGGGCAAAACCTCTTCGCAAACTGCACGCTGGCTCTTGACGCGAAGACCGGCAAGCGTCTGTGGCATTTCCAGAGCGTGCGGCACGACCTTTGGGACTACGACAATCCTTGCCCGCCCACTCTCATCACGGTGAAGCGAAACGGCAAGGTGATCGACGTGGTGGCGCAGCCAACAAAGACGGGAATGGTCTTCATCCTGGACCGCCGGACCGGGAAGCCCCTCTACCCGGTGGAGGAGCGCAAAGTCGCTGCCTCTGACCTAGCCGGAGAGGCAGCTTGGCCGACCCAAGTCTTCGCGTTGAAGCCGCCTCCCATCGCCCGTCTGCACTTCAACGATGACGACGTCACGAATATCTCACCGCAAGCCACGGTGGAGATACGTGCAAGGCTCAAGACTCTGCGCCACGGACCGATCTTCATTCCGCCAAGCAGGGAAGGCACGGTGATCGCTCCAGGGTTTCACGGAGGCGCAAACTGGTCCGGCGCCTCGTTCGACCCGACTCTGGGACTGCTCTACGTGAATTCGAACAATATCCCATGGGTCGCGACGATGGTTCCAAGCAGCGATGGCTTCGAGTTCACGGGCTACAACTACTTCAAGGATTCGAACGGCTATCCGGCAACCAAGCCGCCGTGGGGCCTGCTGACCGCCATCAACGTGAACACAGGCGACTTCGCTTGGCAGGTGGTGCATGGCGAGGTTCCCGAGCTGATGGCAAAGGGCATCGCGAAGACCGGTACGGAGAACTTCGGCGGGACGATTGTGACCGCCGGTGGACTGGTATTCATCGGAGGCACCCAGGACGAGAAGTT
>VFKD01000696.1 GCA_009885735.1 bacterium | reverse complement strand
GCTCGACGGTGAGGCTGTCGAGCGCTCAGGACGAGCGGAGTCAGCCATGCGAAAGCAATCGCAGCGTCCCGCCCCCTGTCCCTAATCCACGGAGGTGGATTTCGTGACTTTGGCCGCTGCGACTTCAGTCGCAGGGGTAGAGTTAGACGTTCGGTCTCATGCACCTAATTCTCCGGCGGTGTGGGATTCCCTGCCGATCTGGTCTCGGATGAGGCTGGCCAAAAGTTCAATCCCGGCTGTGATTCTGTGCGACGGCTCGCTAACGAAGTTGAGGCGCAGCGCGTTAGTGCCTCCGCCGTCCGGATGAAAGCTCTGTCCCGGCACGAAGATGATCTTGTGTTGCATCGCCTCCTTCAGCAGCGCGTCTGCATCTTGACCCTCGGGCAGCGTGAGCCAGAGAAACATCCCGCCCAAAGGGTGCGTCCATGAGACTCCCGCGGGCATGCTCTGCTTCAGAGCGCGGAGCATCGTGTCTCTGCGACGTCGGTACGTATCGCACACCGACGCGATGTGGGCCGAGTAGTCGAAGTCCGTTACAAATCGATGGACGATGCGCTGGGTGAGGCTGCCGGTGGTGAGGTCCGTTATCTGCTTTAGGCAGCTCAGTTTCGCCACCAGGTCAGGACTTGCACACAGGTAGCCCACGCGCAGCCCTGGAGCGATGGTCTTGCTGAAGGTGCCGGTGTAGATTGCACCGTCCAGGCGAGCGGAGACCGGAATCTGCGGCTCGCCATCGTATCGCAGGTCGAAGTACGCATCATCCTCAATGAGGGTGCATCTCGACTTCGCTATGAGCGCCGCTGCGGCATCCCGCGCGCCTTCCGACCACGTTAGCCCGCTCGGATTCTGATGCGTCGGCAGGAGGTAGATGGACTTGGCGCTTTGGCCGAGAGCTTGGGCAAGCGACGTCTCATCCGGGTCCGTTCCTGCACGGCTGAATGGCAGGTATCTCGCCTCATAGCTGTCAAACGTCTGCAAGGCCGCGAGGTACGTTGGAGTTTCGACTGCGACGAGGTCGCCGGCATCAATGAGCAGTCGAGCGGCGAGGTCGAGCGCCTGCTGAGATCCGTTCGTAACGAGAATGTGGTCGACCGTAGCCTTCAGTCCCCGCGTCTTTAGGTGCTCCGCGATCCACTCTCGTAGCGGCGCGTATCCTTCGGCGGCTCCATACTGAAGCGCTCCTGCGGGAGAACTGCTCAGCTCCCTGTCTGCTGCGGTGGCCAGGTCGGCTGCAGGGAACATCGCAGGGTCCGGCAGTCCGCTGGCAAAGGAGGTGAACCCACCGCCTGCCGCGGTCTTGAGTAGGTCCATGATCATGGAGGGACCCACGCGGTTCATTCTCTCGCTTAGGAAGTTCACGATGCACCTGCCAAGTACGCGATCTTGGTCACTATGCAGAATCCGTTCGTCCTGAGCACGGCTCAGCCGTACCGAGCCGCAGTCGAAGGACCTCATCGTCGTCTTGGCCTGCACTGAGCTTGACCATGGGTCGAAGGGCGCGATCCCCAGTTGGTGCCTGAGAAGTATCAATTGCGCCTGGATGTCGAAGAAGCTCCAACGCCTCTGTTGCCGCAGAAGAGACGGCTGGGTTTTCGTCACCTGTGAGTTTGTCAAGCGCACTTTCGGCACTCGCTGCATATGCGCCTAGCTTTCCCAGGGCTCGTGCAGCATAGCCCCGAACGTCGTCATCCGGGTCGTTGAGCGCCTCTATCAGCGGTCCAACCGCCTCGCTCGCCACCGACCCAAGCTCGCAGAGCGCCCAGGCAGCATACCAGCGCACCTTTTCGTCCTCGTCCTTGAGCCTCCCGGCGAGTGGTCCCACAGCATCTGCCGAATCTGGACCGATCCTCGCCAGGGCGCCAGCCGCGCTCCAGCGGTTGTCTGGGTTTGGGTCGATGAGATCGCGGATAAGCTGCGGGACAGCGCTGTGCGCTGCGGGTCCGATGGCCCCGATGGCCGCTGCGGCCATACCGGGCCAGACTTTCGCCTTATCGTCGAGCGCCGCAACGATGTCCGCGAGGTGTTCGTCGAGCTCGTCGCAGATAACTACGAGCGCATAGCGAGCCCAAAGCTGCGTGGTTGCATCACTCGACCGCACTGCATTGCGAAGCGGAGCGGTGGCTGGAAGCGCAGATTTGCCGAGGCGCGCGAGGTCGCGCGCAGCGTTCCAGCGCACGCTCAGCTGAGGGTCGGTCAGCGCGAGCGCGAGGACCTCCACTCGGCTCTGCGTCGGTGATGCGTTTGTCACGATGCCGGCTGCCTCTGTGACATCCTGCCTGCCTTGATCACTCCTCCCTGAACGACCGCAATGAAGTTGGCCCTATTCTCAAGGAGCGAGATGTCCGCGAGAACGTCGCCGTCCACCACCAAAACGTCGGCCAGCATGCCAGTCTTAAGCGTGCCAATATCGTTGGCTCTGCCCAGGATCTCCGCACCCGTTCGAGTGGCGCAAATGAGCGTCTCCATCGGAGTGAAGCCGACGTAGTCCACGAAGAACGTGAGCTCCTTCGCGTAGTCTCCATGCGGATTCCAAGAGAAACCGTAGTCACCGCCCATTCCCAGCCTTCCGCCTGCACGCAGAATCATCCGTGCGCTCTCGGCGCCTGCCTCAAGCGTCTCCTGGTGGCCGTCGATGACCGCCTGCGGAAGGCCGACCTCAGGACCGCGCTGAACGCTTGCAAGCTCGAACTGAAGCGCCGGCACCACTGGCACGTCGCGCGCCAGAAGTAGGTCGAGCGCCTCCTGGTCCATGAACGTTCCGTGCTCGATTGCGTCGTATCCAGCCCGAAGCGCGTTCTTGATTCCCTGGTTGGCTCTGCAGTGGCCCGTCACCTTCATATTGTGATTGTGCGCGGTTGCAACCACGGCATGCATCTCGTCGAAAGTCATGCAGAGCGTGTGGTGGTCGTTCGTGTCCGGCGCCGCCGCGTCGCCCGTTGGGTACGTTTTGACCCATTCGACCCCGTCCTTCACCAGTTTTCGGACAGCGGCCCTCGCCTCGTCAGCACCGTTCACAAGCAGTACCAACCCTTCCATCCCAATCTTGCGATAGTCAGGATTCCAATCCATCAGTCCGCCCACGCCGCATATCTCGCGTCCGCTCGCGGCTAGGCGTGGACCAGGAATCAGATCTTCCTCGATCGCCTTCTTTAGCCAGACGTCGATGTTGAACAGGCTGCCGCCACTGCGCGCAGCGGTATAGCCGCACTCGAGCGCGAGCCGTGCGTTCGCCGAGGCGAGGAGGGTGACATACTCCACGGGATACTTGGTGTCGAGATCTTCGAGGTTCATCACATCAAAGTAGGTGGCGTGGTAGTGC
>VFKD01000207.1 GCA_009885735.1 bacterium | reverse complement strand
TCCAAGCCCACGAGCAGCGCCGCATTGTAGAGAGTGGTGGACGTTTGGCAGACGCCTCCGCCGAACGCCGAGACCAGTTCACCTCCAAAGCTGACCGGAGCACGAACATAGCCACGATCATGCGTCCAGGACCTCACGCGGCGGTTGAACGAAAGTACCTCGCCTGGGGCCACCACGGCACCGTCGAGAGCGGCTGCTGCGAGCTCCGCGTTGTGCCGCTGGGCGCGAGTGCGTCCAGCCAAGCTCGTTGCGTAGCTGGCGAGCACCACCGAGACACCACGTCGCGGACCCGTTGCCACGAGGCTGCGCGACGCCGCGAATCCGAATACGGAAATCGCCACAATGACTAGAACCAGTCCTGCCGACGCGTACCGACTTCTCATCTAATCGACACTCGTGCATCGCTGGTCTCCGCCTTGACGCTGGGAGAGTACATGGGCTGAACGAGGGCAGGCAGCCAGCGGAATTCACCCAGCGTCTGCGCACGAACATTGTATTCAATCGTGTGCGTGCCTTTGGGCAGGCTGCGAGCGAAGAACGCGATGTGGTCGTCTCGAATGTCGATCGCATCCCACCAGTAGCCCCACTCCACTACCTCGTCCTCGGACCCGCGTTCGGTGGTCTCGAAACCGGCGGGGAAGGCGTCGCGAATGATGACGTAGTCCAGCTCTCGCTTGGCGACGAGAGTGAGCCGGACCCGAAGTTGTTCTCCTGCCTTAATCGTTGTGCCTGCAGCCTCGGTACGAAGGGTCGGCCTGTTATCCGCCGTGTGCCCTGGCACGAACCGGAACAGGTTGCGCTTAATGGAGATTCCATCACCCTCAAGGCTCGGCATCGATTCGGCAGCAACAGATCTCCGAATCTCCACCGAGTAATACACGGGCTCGGACCCCGTGGCGCGAGTTAGCCTCAGCATGTGCCGGCCCGGAGTGAGCATCTCCGTTGGAATGCGCACAACCTGTCCACGTAAAGCCGCCGATTGTGCTGCTGGATTCTGCACGACCGTGTCGTCCAGGGTGATTTGGATTGGTTCGTCGCTCGGGGTCGTCTCCGGTCCGACATAGGCGGAGAGCGCCAGGATCACCTCTGCCGTGGTGTGTGTGTCCTGCCAGTAGCTCTGCGTCCGGCGCCGCATCAGCCAGCGCACCATTGCCTTCTGGTCCTGTGGAGCAGCGCCGGCTGCGTGAAGCGCCGCCAGCGCGATGGCGGTCCTGGCCTCGGAGGAGTTCATCCCATAGCCTCTCTCGCCGAACCAAACGAATCCGTCCCTCCTTGTGGCGAGCTTGCTCAGTGCCTCAATGTTTGCGGCGCCACTCTCCCCAAGCAGCACATCCAGCCGAGCAAGGTATGAATAGCCCACAGAGGTCAGCTTCCGGGTCGCGATGCTCAGCCGCTCCTTCTTGGAGAAAGCTCGGTCACCCAGTCGAGCAATCGCGAAGAGCAGGAATGCGCGGTCATCGGCATCGGCCTTAACTGCCAGCTCCTTGGCAGCCTTCAAGGATCTCTCGAGCATCGACGAAGACAGCTCTATTCCGCGGTCCCGCGCCTTTGCCAGCCCTGCCATCACATAGGCGGTCATCCACGGGTCGTCCGAGCCGGCTTCCCACCAGCCCCAGGCGCCGGACGAGTGCTGGAGCTTGGCCAAACGGGTGATGCCTACAGCCACATTCGCCTTGGAGGCAGCGTCGAGGTTGGAACCCCCATTGCGCTCTAGCTCAGCGATGAGCCGAGTGGTGGTCTGCTCGGAGCAGCCGTATGGATACTCTCGCAAGTAGTCCGCTGCGCCAGCTATCGCCGACCGAAGCCCAGGCTCAATCCGAAGGACGGCTCCCGTTGAGCCTGCCGCACCATCCACGCGGATGACCTCGAAGACAGGCGCGGCTGCCGTCAACTCACCGGAGAGCGTGTAGTAGGTCTCTCTCGCCCTCGCTCGCATCGGGAGCGGCATCTCCACGCCGTCCGTAAGTCGTCCCGCGCCACCTGGCGGCGCCGACCAGGCGGTGAGGCGAACCTTGCCGACTGCGTCGGATATCGATTTTACGTTCCAGCGCGCCTCCCCAGACGACCTCGGGGCAACGTGAACCTGCCGACGTGCCGAGCCTGCGATTGACAATCCTGTTACCGTGAGTTGAGTGGTGGCGTCAATCGGCGAGTCCGTTTCGTTATGAACAATCCCAACCATCTCGCACTGGTCGCCATCCACCAGGAACCTCGGCTTCTGCAGTCGGACGAAGAACCGTTTTGTGGAGATCGCCTTGGAAATCCCACGGCCAAGCGCCGTGGACTTCGTGTGCCCCACCGCCGTGGCTCGCCAAGTAGTGATATTGTCCGGAAGGCTGAACTTCACCACGGCGCTTCCGGAGACATCGGTCACAATGGAGGGGTTCCAGTAGGCGGTGTCCGGGAAGTTCTTGCGTGCAACGATGAGCGATTCGCCCTTGTCCGCGTCGCCAAGGTAGTCCGTGTCGAAGCTGAAGTAGGTCTCGACCTTGTTGTAGCGGTGGGGATAGAACGAGTCGCGCATGGCATTCGGGTCGTCCTCCTGCAGGGCGTAGATGGCCTCATCCACCACGCTCAGGGAGATCTCCGCAGCGGTTGGCCTTCCTGCCGAGTCCAGAGTCTTAATTCGATACTCAATCGCTTCTCCCGGTTCGTACTGGGGCAGCCGGGAACCGCTCCCAGACTTGGTGGGAGCGACGTTGACACTAAGCTCTCTCGCCGGAACGCTCACGCGCAAGGATGTGCTGCTCTCCTTGTGGGTGTCGCCCTGAAGGTAACACGCGGCAAGCGTTACGTTGGGACCGTACTCCGCCAGAACCGGAATGCGTGTGACCGTGCTCTTCTGCCGAATCTGTACTACGTGGGACTTGTAGACTCGGTCTCCCTCCACTGTTAACAGAACCGACTGGCCGACTCTATCGCAGTTGATTGCAACTCTCGCGGTCTGACCAGGCGTGTAGCGTCGCTTGTCTGCAAGGATGGACAGGTCGCTGTATTCCGATGGCAGGTCACCCCCGGCATCCGAGCAGACCCACACATAGGAGCGGGCAAAAACGGAACGTCGGCTGGAATCCACTGCGCTCGCGATGAGACGCACCTCGCCAATATTCGCGCTGCTCAGGCGAACGACGGCATTTCCCTCAGCGTCCGTACGGGCGGTCACGGTAGAGGACTTGCTGTAAGTCTTCTCGTTGGAGCGCCAAGACTCCACGCCGGTTTCGACGGACACGTCAACTCCTGCAGCAGGCTTGCCGTCCAAGGTCTTTAAGGAGACCTTCGCGTCGAATGGAGCGCCAGGTTCCGCGAGGGAGCCTTCAGTCGAAATCGAGAGTCGATAGTCCGAGGCCGAGACATTGATCTCCGCGTTTCCGCTGACCTCGCGGTTCGCCGAGTCCGTCACCATAGCAGTGATGCTGTAGGTCTGCTCTTGCGGATCATCCGCGGTTTGTCCGGCAAGGGCTGGAAGCGTCAATGTTGCCTGCCCTGCTTCATCCAGTTCGGCTTGTCCGGTGACCACCTCCTCGCCGTACGCGGAGGCCATTGAGCCGTGGAAGCGAGAAGAGATAGATGACAACTCCTCATCGTCGTAGTCGCCGTCTGGATACTCCGCGCTCCAGCTTGGGCTGCGATAGACATAATACGAAACCGAAGCCCCGACGACCGGGGAACCGAAATAGTACTTGGCAGAGAGGGTGACTTTCACCGGCTCACCCGCGACGTACTTCGCCTTCTCGGGCGTAACCTTCACCTCAAACTCCGGCTTGCTGTAGCTTGCCACCGAGATGCTGGACGAGTGTCGTTCCCCGCCGATTGTCGCGGTGACTTCATACTGTCCGGTGGGCGCTTCCGGGCTGAGGGACAGGTCTGCGGCAAATGAACCAAATGAGTTGGTCTTGAACGAGCGGTCAAGCACTGTCTCGTTGTCCGGCGAGGACACTTGAATCGCCACGGTTTGGCCTTGGGCGGTGCTCAGCCTGTCTTCAGCGCCAATTCGGCGAGCAATTCCCTTAAGGAACACCCTCTGGCCGGGACGATAGACAGGCCGCTCCGTGTAGATGTGCAGCTTGTACTTGGTAGCGTAATCCTCGGAATAGTAGTAGTTCTGGGATGCCACGGCCTCTTGGTCCGCCCGAGAGGCTACCATCATCAGGTGGTCTTCGGATTTCACGATACCCAACTTTAGCGTGCAAACGCCCAGTGTATTCGTTCGTCCTTTCGCGCGCACCTTGCCGTCCACATATGCCGTGACATTTGCGCTCGGCAGCTCGCGGCCTGTCGGCAGATCTACCGCAAATGCCGTTACCTCCGTGGGTGAACGCTTAACTACGAGTCCAGTGTTGCTCACAAAGAAGAGATCGGAAGCCGCGCGATGAGCATAGTTTGCCTCGACAAGATAGGCTCCTGGCTGCATCGAACCCAACGCCGCGCGCACAGTGAAGAATCCGTCCCTTTTCGCCTCTGCATCTACATCGATCTCCTTCAGAAGTGTTGGGGCGCCGCTCTCGCGGTTCATCACCTCGATGGAGAGGGACGTTGTCCTAGCGCTCTTGTCCGACATCAGTTCCCGGACGTACGCTGCTCCGCCCTTCGGCGCAAACAGAGCTGCCAGGCTGGTGCGATAGACCTTGACCTTCACGGCGGCTCGACCGTCAATCGCCTTGTCGTCCAGGTATCCCCGAAGCGGAAGTCGAACCTCGCTCCCGACATTGTAGAGCTGTGCATGCCTTCCAAAAACCAGTTCAGGCTGGGACTTCTCCAGCGCAAGCGTGACGTGAGTAGGCGAACCCTCCGACACAAGCATAGTGACGCTGCCCACAGTACGTGCCCGGCTTGAAGCGGATATCTCGTAGTAGCCTGCCGCAACGCCAGCAAAGGAGAACGAGCCGTCCGCCTCGGCCGTGCAGAAACGCGAGCGTCGGCGGAACCCGCTTTCGCCAACCGGGTACATCTGGACCTCGGCGCCTCCGACTCCGCCGTGGAGGTCGGACGTAAGCGCTACACCGCGTACAGCGCCGATCGGAGTCTGACTCGATACGATAGTAATCAACGCCCAGGCTGCGAGCAGCGCAGTAGCGACTCCCACCACAAGTCCGCGAATTCTTGTCATAGATTTGCAGCCTCCGGTGAGAGCGATGCGGACTTGGACCGATTGAATAGAGCTGCAAGGACGAGCAAGACGATCACCGCGACGGCGCCCCACTCAATGAGCATTACTTTCTGGGACCGTGGAAACTCATAAAGCGCCAGTCCGTGACGAGTCCACTGCCCAATTGCCAGTGCGGACCCAACGGCCAAGAGTGCGCCTCGCACCCGCGTTGTGTCGGACACCGAGGTGAACCCAAGTCCAAGAGCAGTCAAGGCCAATCCAGCCAAGAGGCCAAGCGTCGGCTCAGCTCCCCAGGCAAGCATCCCAGCGGCAGGAATCAGCAGCGCCGCCACTCCCATAAGGCAAACGCCAACCACCAGGCGTAGGCCGGCTTGGGGCCGAGATCCTGCAAAGCAGGCGGCAAGCCATGGCGGCGCCACGACGCCCGCAACGAGGGCAAACAGAGCCAGCTGATCTCCGAATTCAACCGAATGCAGCGAATCGTCAAAGCGAACAGTAGCGAATCTCCAAATCAGAATCACCAGGCCTCCAGCCACCCAATGTGCGGCGCCGGACCGCCGATCAGGCGAAACAGAGGCAAGGCTGGATATCGCCGCGATGGGGCACGCGGCCAGCAGCATGATGCCTATTCCCAGACCATTGAGCCATTGAAACGCAACCATTGATGCCGCAACAAGCGCGACGGGCTGAGCGCCGACAAGCATCGCATTGGAGGCGCCGCTGGTCCGCGCGAGCAGCCCAAGCAGTCCCACACCCACTCCTAGCGCGGCTGCCCACAGCGGTCGATTGTCCGGCACGAGCTGGGACGCTGCTGCCCAGGCGCCCGCAAGGCTGACTGCCGAGCAGAGGAGGATCGACACAAGTAGCGGACCAACGGACTGGACATTCTTTGCACCAACGGCACGCTCCGCAGCACGCGCTCCCGCTCCCGCCAGAGGTATTCGTGCCGCGCCAGAGGCTAGCCACTTCAGCGGCAAGGCAGCAAAGAGAAGGCCAATTGCGCTGGCACCACCCACAGACAAAGCGAGCAGGGGCCATTCGCCGCCTCGCGCCTCGGGAGTCAGTTCCAGCGGACCGCGATACTGCGCGAGTGCAACCGTGATCGGAAGCAGCACGGAGACCACTGCAGCGCCGAATGATGAAGATCCATCGCCTTCCTGACCCAGCGCCATGATTGCGTGCGTGCAGAACCCGCCGATGGCCGCTCCCATGAGCGCATCCACCACGTAGTCCCTGGGGGCGAGCAGGGCAACGCCCGTGGCCACCAGCGCAGCCAAGAGTGAGGCCGCCCATCCGTAGAGCCCCTCACGCTCAATTCCCTCGCCGGCGCATCGGGCAATCTCCTGCGCGATCAGCGCAGCGGCCGCGCCGACGACGTAGCTGAGCCCAAGACCGTTGCCGGGTGTAAACGGCGCGGCGCTAAGGGCACACAGGCACAGAACCAGAATTGCCAAACCCGCGGCGAACGCGACCTGTGCGGTCTGTTGCTGTTGACTCACTCCGGTTCGAAGCCGCATCCAGGCTGCAACTCCAAGGATTGCCAGCCCCGCGACTCCGACTACTATTGCTCCAATCGTAATACTACTGGTCATATTCTTGTGCTCCTGCACACTGTGGGACAACACTCAATGGAAGTGACGAATCCTGAAGGGAATAGTTGGGACGGCCTCGGGCGAATTCGGATGGCGCAATAAGCGCAGGCATGGCTTGTAGAGGTTGTGAGTGCGTATCTGAGCGGCGTCGCCGCGGGCGGAAGCCCGGTTCTGGGACGGTCAGCTAGACAGCGCACAATCTGCCTGCGTTTGGAGGGAGGAACCCGCCCTGGCAAGGTTGCCATCGGTCGTTCCACAAACGCGGTCGTACACACCTCTGGTTGGGGAGTGAAGATGGATGAATGATAACAGAGTCCGTGGGGTTTGTCAAATGCCGTCTGCACGCTTTTGTTACTGCTCAGCGAATCTGTCATGGTTAGTTGCTCAGCGACTCTATTATAGTTAGGTTCACTCCGCCAGCCCTTGCCCGTGTACGAACCATGAACCACAATTGATCCCGGTGGCCCGGTATAATACGACCGTGAAACCTCCTTCCACATCGTCAGCGCTCAGAGGTGTGCCGTCTGTTACACGAATTCTCGATTGCGAACTCGTGCAGTCGGCACTGCAGAGCATCCCGCGACCCACGATGCTGGCCGCCATCCGCACGGCGCTTGATGCGGAACGCGATGCGCTGAAGGCCGGATGCGAGGCGCGACCTGTCGATGACCTTGCGTTGGCAGCCGTTCAGATCGCAGCCGACGTACAGCGGCCTTCGCTGCGCCAGGTTATCAATGCCACCGGAGTGGTGCTGCACACTGGCTTGGGCAGGGCAGTTCTCTGCCCATCTGCTCGCGCAGCAGTTGCGGCTGTGGCGCTTGGTCACTCCTCGCTTGAGATCGACCTCGAAACGGGACAGCGGGGCAGCCGCCGGAGCCATGTCGAGACGCTGCTCTGCGAGCTCTCCGGGGCCGAGGCCGCAATGGCAGTGAACAACAATGCGGGCGCGGTTCTTCTGGCCGTGGCTGCCCTCGCAGCCGGAGGAGAGGTGATTATCTCTCGCGGCGAGCTGGTGGAGATCGGCGGCGCCTTCCGAATGCCCGACGTTATTCGCGGCGGAGGGGCCAAGCTTGTAGAGGTGGGAACGACCAACAGAACTCGGCTGAGGGATTTTGCTGCGGCAATAACGGATGAAACGAAGATGATCTTGAGGTGCCATCCGAGCAACTTCGCCATCATCGGCTTTACGGAGGAGACTCCGCCCGCGGAACTCGCAGCGCTCGGGCGCGAGAAGGGGATAGCGGTAGTCGATGACTTGGGCAGCGGCGCTGCGATCCTGCCGATGGATGCCGCTGCGGGGAAGGTCCTCACTCTGCGCGAGGCGATTGCCGCAGGCAGCGACCTGGTGACCGCCAGCGGCGACAAGCTGCTCGGCGGACCGCAAGCGGGCCTCATTCTTGGCCGAAAGGACCTTGTCGCAAGTCTCGCAAGGCATCCGCTGGCCAGGGCGCTTCGCTGCGACAAGCTGACCCTTGCAGCACTGGAGGCAACTCTGCGTGAATACCGAGACCCGGATGCGGCCGCTCGCAACATTCCAACGCTTCGATACCTGCGCAGAACCGAGTCTGAGATCTATAAGATGGCGTACCGGCTCGCCGCAACGCTTCGGAAGCGCTGTAAGGTTAATGCGACGATTAGCGTTCGCGGATGCGAATCCGAAGTGGGCGGAGGTTCGCTGCCGGATGTTCGGCTGAAGAGCTTCAGCGTAATGCTTGAGCCAAGGACGGGAATCTCGGCAGGAGAATTGGCGAGCCGGATGAGAACTGCCACTGACAGCGTGCTTGCTCGAGTCAAGGGCGATGCCGTCTGGCTGGACGTTCGAACAGTGGAACCTGCGGAAGTGCCTGTAGTCGCAAAGACAGTGGCTGCTGCACTCAACTCTCAAGGAAGCGAAGGTACCCCATGACGACCCGTGAAACACTAGCGGCCGACCAGATGCCACGGCTAACTCAACTGGTGAAGTGTGCGGGCTGAGCGTCTAAAATAGGGCCATCCCAACTGTCGCAGGTCCTGCGGCAGCTCAACATTCCAGAAGACGCGAAACTCATCGTGGGCATTGCAACCGGGGATGATGCGGGCGTCTATCGCATCACGCCCGAGATTGCACTCGTGCAGACGCTGGACTTCTTCACGCCTATCGTAGATGATCCCTACCTGTTCGGACAGATAGCCGCGGCGAACTCGCTGTCGGACATCTACGCGATGGGCGGCACGCCCATCACCGCGATGAACATCCTGTGCTATCCCATCAAGGACCGCGACATCAACGAGCTCGGAGCAATTCTCCGCGGAGGGGCGGACAAGATTGCCGAAGCGGGAGTCGCGCTCGTCGGCGGGCACAGCGTGGAAGATGCCGAGCCGAAGTACGGACTGTCGGTTACCGGCACGGTTCATCCAGAACATGTGACGACCAATGCCGGAGCGAAGCCCGGAGATGTCATAGTCCTGACAAAGCCGCTAGGCACCGGAATTATCACCACGGCCGCGAAGTTCGAAGCCTGCCCACCGGAGGTTCTGGCAGCAGCCTGCGCGTCCATGGCAACCTTGAACAAGGGCGCTGCGGAGGCAATGCGCGAGGTTGGAATCGGGCTCGATGGAGTTCACGCGGCCACGGATATTACGGGTTTCGGGCTCTCAGGGCACTTGTGGCAGCTTGCAAAAGCCAGCGGGCTACGGATTGAGCTCGACAGTGCCTCGTTGCCACTGTTTGACGAGGTTGAGGGGCTTGCCGCCGAGGGCAACCTCACTCGAGGCGAGAGGCTCAATAGGGACTATCTGGGAGAAGCGCTCACCTGGTCGCCGGATGTTTCGCCCACTCGGCAGAGCGTAGTAGTAGACCCTCAAACCAGCGGGGGACTTGCCATCTTCGTCGCAGAAGATCGCGCCGGCGAGCTGATCGCCCTGCTTGGTGCCGCTGGCACGCTCTGCTCTGCGGTAATTGGCCGAGCAGTGAGCGGGCAGGCCGGCATCCACGTGAGATAGAGTATAACAGTGTCGTTGCCGTGGGAGCGAATGGGGCCTGGTGGCCTTCCCGGTCTTCAAAATCGCGTGGGGGGTGGGTTGCCCCTGCCCTCGGTGGGTTCGATTCCCACACGCTCCCGCCATACATTCGTTTAATTCGGACATTCTCCGACCTCGCCGTGGGTTGCATCCGTCCTCGACTTGGTGTATACTCTGGATGCCGCGTGGGGCTGTAGCGCAGCTGGGAGCGCATCTCAATGGCATTGAGAGGGTCAGGGGTTCGAGTCCCCTCAGCTCCACCACACCTTTTAGCACACGGCTGGTAGGCACGACCGCAGGAATGCCGGCCCACCAGGAGCGCTGATTGTTTCGCCGCCCACGTTCTTCGCAGCCTTCCCGAACGCTTCGCGCAGTAGCCAAGAACCTGCGTATGAATCCGTTGACCGTCTGGACTGTTGCAGCGGCGCTCACGGTGGTGATTGGTTTGCTGCTCTCCGGCGCGGCGTCCGTGAGTGCGCTTGGCCCGGCCCCTGCGTCATCCCTGCAGTTCTTCTTCTGCCTAACGGCGTACATCCTCTTTGGCAAGACACCCGCGCTTCTTGGAACCTGCCTGTACCTTGCCATCATCTCTGTAGTCCCGAGCGCCGCTCCCATGGTCGGCCGGGATCACTGGCTCATGTCGGGCTCGGCAGGCTACCTTCTTGTGCTCCCTGTGGTCGTCGCAGTCATTGGCAGCGGAGGCAATACCAAAGGTCGCGAGGAGTGGAGGCGGCGCTTCGCCCTCATCTTGTCGTCGGCGCTCATGTACGATGTGGTAGGCGCGTCTGTGGAGTCGGTTCGCGCAAGGGAGGGAGACTCGCTGCTGCCTCTGGGGTTTGGAGCGCTGCTTGGCACGCACCTTTGCCACTCAGCTCTTGTCGCTGCATTCTTCAGGTGGTCGCGCGTGCGGTCAAGTGGTCTCTGATTTGAGATATGGAGTGTCGATCTGGGCAGTTGGCTGCGCCATCCTCATCGTCTGTGCATCTACTGGACTTGCTCGCGGACAGGGGCTGGCGGCATCACCGAGTGCTATTGTGCTGGTCCAGCCCATCGGGTCCGACGCCTCGGTCTCTGTAACTTTCAATGGCGTTCGTCCACATTCAGTGGTTCGCGCCAGCGTTCTGGCCCTGTTCAGTTCTGGTGGATGGACTCGAGGCGCCGTCTCGATCAAGGATGAGCACGCTGAGTCACTCTCGTCAGACACCAAGAATTCGCGTCTTCAGAAGATCACGTCTTGCTCATTCATGCTGTCCGGCGCGGGACTGTATGCAGGTGAGGCATTCCGGCTTCAGCCGTTCGCAGAGGCATTTCGCGGCGAAGGTCGAATAGACGTACTGTACCTTGTGCCACGCAACACTCTTTTTCGGGGCCTGAGGTGGTTCGAACGCGAGGGCATGAAGGTTTCACTAGTACAGGACAATGGTCCATACCGGTACGCGATGACGCTTCCCAAAGGGATGTCGGCGGTGCCAAAGCTGCCCTTAGAGGAGCCGGTTTCTCCCATTGTCTCCGCACCTGCAGCAGTGGCGATTGAACGCAAGGATGAAGGCGGCGCACTTGGCAGCATTCTGCTGGGCTCCGCCTTGGCCGGATTGCTGTCGCTGGGCGCAATGCTTTCTAGGATTTGGCTGCGTTCGTCTCGCCCCGTGTCATCCGCTGGGGCTGGACGAGGTAGGATCACCGCGACCCGGCTTGCCGGCACGAAAGGAACAAGACGCCGTGATTGAACTTGAGGAGTTGCTCTATGCCGGCTCGGAGAAGGATGCATCCGACGTGTTTATCCGCGCAAACGCACGACCCGCATTGCGCGTTCACGGCCGCGTTCAGGACACGGAGTACCCCGTGCTCACTGAGGCCGACACGCGTCGGCTTGCCTACTCCAAGATGTCTGGCCGTCAGGTCGAGGAGTTCGAACGTCACCACGAGATGGACCTCGCGTTTACCCTGGGTGATGTGTGTCGCATTCGGTCCAGCATCTACATGCAGCGCGGCACCGTCGCAATGGCGAATCGCCTGATCCCAATCGGCATCCGATCGCTAGAAGACCTCGGGATGCCACCAACGCTGGCCGAGTTCACCAAGACTCGAAACGGGCTCATCCTGGTGACTGGACCAACGGGCTCGGGAAAGTCGACGACGCTTGCGGCCATGATTGACGTGATCAACTCCCAGAAGCGCGTCAATATTGTTACAGTCGAAGACCCTATCGAGTACGTACACCCGGATAAGCAGGCCATCGTGAGTCAGCGGGAGATTGGAATCGACACGGACTCGTTCCAGGAAGCCTTGAGGCGAGTTCTCCGACAGGCGCCGGATGTTATTCTTATTGGAGAGATGCGCGACCTAGAGACGATGAACGTTGCCCTCCAGGCGGCGGAAACCGGCCACCTCGTGTTTGCAACGGTTCACACTTCATCGGCAGCAGAAACCCTCGACCGGCTTTCGAACATGTTCCAGCCGCACGAACGGCCCATGCTCTGGCTCCGACTATCTGTGTCGCTGAGAGGCGTGGTGAGCCAGAAACTGCTGCCGCGCGCGGATAATGACGGCCGCGTCGCGGCGGTCGAAGTGATGGTCGTAACTCCCACAATCGCCAAGATGCTGGAGGAGGGCAAATCGGAAGACATCTACAGCCAGATTCGGCAGGCCGGCCTTGAAACCTACTGGGGCATGCAGACGATGAACCAGTGTTTGCTGCGCTATGTTCGGGCTGGAGTGGTCAGCGCGGAGGAGGCGTTGGCCAACTCGGGGAACTACACAGAGATGCGCCAGATGCTCCGGCGCTAACTCACTCCTTGCGACCCTTATGATTCATATAGACGAACTCCTTCATCAACTTGTGGATCGGCAAGCTTCCGACCTTCACCTTAGGGTAGGCGAGCCGCCGATCATGCGCATCCATGGTCTGCTTGAGAGAGTGGCCGGAATGGAGCGTCTGACCGACCGTGACATGTATGACCTGCTCTATGTGGTGATGACCCCTGAACGGCAGTCCCGTTTCGAGCAGAATATGGAGCTCGACATGTCGTACGCGGTGCCGGGCCTTGCCCGCTTCCGCGTCAATGTGTTTCGCCAACAGGGCCACATCGGCGCTGTGATGCGAGTAATCCCATTCAAAGTGCGCACTATTGACCAGCTCAATCTCCCTCCGATAACGAAGGAGCTTGTGTTGCTCCCTCGCGGTCTCATTCTTGTAACCGGACCGACGGGCTCAGGCAAGTCCACGTCGCTTGCCGCGATGGTGGACTTTATCAATGAACATCGACCCAAGCACATCATGACCATTGAGGATCCGATTGAGTACCTGCACACCGATAAGATGGCATCGATCAACCAGCGCGAGATTGGCGTAGACACACACTCGTTCTCTGCAGCTCTCAAGCACGTGATGAGGCAGAATCCGGACATCATCCTGGTGGGAGAGATGAGAGACCTTGAGACCATCCACCTCGCAATCACTGCGGCTGAGACAGGTCACCTGGTGTTTGCAACCCTCCACACTACCGATGCGCCGCAAACCGTGGACCGCATCATCGATGTGTTTGAGCCCGACCAACAGCAGCAGATTCGCACTCAGCTTGCCACGACGCTGCAGGCGGTTGTGTCGCAGACGCTTCTTCCCACACGCGAGGGCGCCGGACGCGTTGCGGCATTTGAAGTGATGGTGGCAACTCCGGCGATTCGCACGCTCATCCGCGAAGGCAAGACATATCAGATGTACACAGATATTCAAACTGGGAGCCAGCACGGCATGCAGACGCTCGACAGCCACCTGCTTCGCCTGGTGATGGACGGCAAGGTAGAGTTTGAGGACGCGCAGGCGAAATCGTCAAATCCATCGGAGTTCGAAGTTCGATACCGCAGGAGCATGGGAAAGTAGCAGATGGTTACCGTTGATCAACTACTCTACACGACCGTGCATCACAGCGGCTCCGATCTGCATCTGAAGGCGGACAGCCCGCCGCTGGTGCGCATCCACGGTGATCTGATTCAACTCGACATGGATCCGATGACCCCGGAGGACACTCGATACCTGGCATACAGCGTGCTCTCGGAAACGCAGCGCGCCAGGTTCGACGAGGAGCTCGAGCTCGACTTTGCCTATGAGATTCCTGGGCTGGCACGGTTTCGAGGCAATATCTACCAGCAGCGCAACGCTGTGCAAGCGGCCTTTCGAGTGATTCCGCTCCACATTCAAACAATGGAGGATCTGAGCCTGCCTCCCGTATGCAAGTACTTCGCGGACAGGCCGCGCGGTCTCGTTCTGGTTACCGGCCCCGCAGGATCGGGCAAATCGACCACCCAGGCAGCGATGATCGACTACATCAACGGCAACTATCCTACGCACATCGTAACGGTGGAGGACCCAATCGAGTTCATCCACGAGGATCGTCAAGCTCTCATCAACCAGCGCGAACTGGACACTGATACGATGTCGTTCGCAAATGCGCTCAAGTACGTTCTTCGGCAAGACCCGGATGTCATCCTGATAGGCGAGATGCGCGATCTTGAAACGATACATCTCGCGATCACCGCTGCGGAGACAGGTCACCTCGTCTTCGGTACGCTGCATACGACGGATGCTGTTCAGACCGTGGACCGAGTCATTGATGTGTTTCCTACCCACCAGCAGTCCCAAGTACGAATGCAGATGGCCGTCAACCTCGTAGGCGTGATCTCACAAACGCTGATCAAGCGAAAGGACGGCACGGGTCGTGTGGCTGCTTTTGAAACCCTGGTCGGAATATCCGCAGTCAAGAACCTAATCCGCGAGAACAAGACCTACCAGATTGCATCTCTCATCCAGACCGGACAGCGCCATGGAATGCAGTCCCTCGACCAGGCACTCGCGGAGCTGGTGAACAAGGGGATGATCACCTACGAGGATGGCTTGGAGAAGGCTGGAAATCCGCTTGAGTATAAGGCGCTCTGCAAAGGACCGGAAGAGGGTCGCTAGCCCGCACAGTCGCATCCTCCCGACGGTATGAGCGTCAATGCGCTAAGAACGAGCTGGCTCACCTGGGCAGCCTTGCTGCGGACCATCTCCAAGTTCGCTTCGTGGCTGATGCCGACGCCCAGCCCTTCAGCCATGTTCGTGACTATCGCAATTGAAGCGTAGCACAATCCGACTTCGCGAGCAAGTACAGCCTCGGGCAGCCCAGTCATTCCCACTACATCCGCTCCCCACTGCGCAAACAGTCGTACCTCCGCAGGTGTCTCAAATCTCGGCCCATCCACGCACAAGTAAGTTCCCGATTGGTGCAGCGCGATTCCAGACTGCTTGGCGGAAGAGATGAGTGCGCGGCGCAGACGCGGGCAGTAGGGGTCCGCGAAGCTGACATGCCGAGGAACCGAGTCTGCTGCAAACATGGTCTGCGGTCGGGAGCGAGCAAAGTCGATGAAGTCGTTAAGAACGATGAGCGTCCCAGGAGGAAGGGACTTTCTCAATGAGCCAACAGCATTTGTAGCGATAACATTGGCAGCGCCGATGGTGGCGAGGGCGGCGATGTTGGCTCTGAAGTTGATGGCGTGCGGCGCCATGTGATGCTCGGCGCCGTGCCTGGGCAGGAAGACAAACTCGGTGTCCGCGGAGGTTAGGCGCGTGAGCGCGACCTCACCGAACTCTGTGTGAACCTGCTCAACCACTGATGCAAATCCGTCAGGAGGATGGGAGTACCCAGTTCCACCGATTATCGCTGCAAGTCCCATGTTCGCCCCACCCATGCCTTGAAGGCCGCCCAAGGTATTGACGCACCTCGGCT
>VFKD01000377.1 GCA_009885735.1 bacterium | reverse complement strand
TGGCAGCCACGGGCTTCTTGTCATCAACGTCCTCGGACATGCCCTTCTTGAACTCCTTGATGCCGGAACCCAGTCCCTTCATCATCTCCGGAATCTTGCTGCCGCCAAAGAGCACCAGCACCAGCACCAGAACGACTGCGATCTGCGTTGGACTCTCAAACATCGCGAGCGTATCAAACATGTGACTCTTCTCCCTTGTGAGCGTCTGCAGCGGCAACCAGACTAGGCGCCGGGGCATCTGCCGCTGTTGAATTCGGTTCCTGATGCACCGAGCGGGTGCTCGGGGCCAGGGTGTAGTCTGTGAGGTTCATGCCCGGAGCCCCGTTTGCCGCAACTGGCTCCATGCCTGCTATCGTATAGTCCGTCAGGTCCGGCGGTGACGGGAGCGCCGGAGAGTTGTAGGCGTAGCTGTCGTAATGACTGTTGTCGTTGTACGATGGATACGGATCATAGCGATTGTCGGGCTCATGATCCGTGCTGAACTGCTTCACAACGTCGTTCGTAGCCTTCTTGAGCTCGCGCAGGGCAGAACCGATCTGCTTGCCGATCTCCGGCAGCTTCTGCGGGCCAAACACGAGGAGCGCAATCAGCAGCACGACACCGATCTGTATCGGGCTGTCGAACATTGCAAGATAGTCCAAATCCATCCGATTCCTCACCTGCGCACCTTGGGTGCGCTGAACGTACTAGACTGATCTTACCACGGTCTGCGCCGCAAGCGATGAAATCTCGTCCTCCGCGCAGAAACCAGCGCCATACCGAGCTGCATTCGCAGCGCCGGCGCCCATCGCCAACTGCAGCGATTCGCCCGGTGTCCGGCCTCTGAGCCATCCAAACAGCAGCCCTGCTAAGAACGAATCTCCCGAGCCAACAGTGCTTACCACCGTAACGTACGGCGGACGTGCAACCCAGGTTCCCTCGCGGGTAACCAGCACGCACTCCGCCTCGCCACAGGTCACCGCGACAACCTCGGTGCCATTCCCAAGCAGCCGGCGAGCGCTCTCCACGACCTCTGCCTCGGATTGCGTCTCTTCTCCGGTCAACTGGCCCAATTCGTGTATGTTCGGCTTAATCATCCAGGGCCGCGCCGCGCTTCCCTGCCTCAGAGCCTCGCCGCTGGCATCCAGTGCAACCCGGACGCCCAGCTTCCTCGCAATCCCGATCAACTCACCGTAGTACCCGGCATCGACACCCGGTGGAAGGCTGCCGCACAGCGCGATTACTCTGCACCCTGCAGAATGCCGCTTTAGCAGCGCCGTCAGTCTAGTTAAGTCTCGCTCGACAACAAGCGGTCCCGATGCGTTTATCTCGGTCTGCTCGCCCGAAATAGAGTCGATCAACGCGATGCAAGTGCGACTCTCGCCGCCAACGCGCACAAACCGACCACGAATTCCCTCGGCGGCGAGCGACCTGGCTATGAAGGCGCCACTGTGGCCGCCCAGAAGGCCAATCGCCAGCGGGTCTCCGCCCAGCGTGCGGTAGACTCTCGCGACGTTGATGCCCTTGCCGCCCGCACCCACATGAGCCTCGGAGGGGCGGTTCACGCGGCCCACTTCCAGCCCGTCCACGCGGTACGTGCTGTCTACATTTGCGTTCAACGTAACAGTGAGCAACACGCAAGCGAGCCTCGCGCAACATGGCGTACAGCGATTGACAGAATTATACCTGAGCCAGTATAATTCTGCAACGAACGCACCCCTTGCCCAGGTGGTGAAATGGCAAACACGCTAGATTCAGGTTCTAGTGCTCGCAAGGGCTTGGAGGTTCAACTCCTCTCCTGGGCACACTCTCTTCGTCGCCGCGCCATTCCGCGCGGCGGTCTGTTTTTGTGTGAGGCCGCAGCCCCGCTGGGCCGATACTTCTCTTTGTGTGTAACATCGCCACGCCCCAACGTATTACTTAGGATGGCGCGAACGCTACGATGTCGCGGCGCAATCCCTACGTATTGGTGTACGGTCGCCGCACATGCCATGTTTGGCAACCACAGGGGGTTGCCCCTACGGTTGCATAGTTTGCGGGTAGGGGCAGGCCCCCGTGCCTGCCCGGAAACAGGAAAGTCCGCACACTAGGTCGACCAATTCGAGAACGTCCGGCATCTCACCGGGGCTGTCCTTTGCGTCCTTGCCTCGTGAAAAAACTAGGACAGAACTACCAATAGATAGGTTGACGACGTACTTGTAACGACCGTGCCAAACAACAGAGACCAATGTCTACGCTGGTCTCTGCACCCAAAGAAGAGAACTGCCCTTGCGATCTCGCATTCTGCTTGGAACGCTGTTTGGAGCTATTGGTGGGTTCACCGGCTACTTCCTGCAGGAAGTGACGGTCACCCACGACGCTGTACTCGCCACTCCGGCTCGCGAGATGATGCGCCTGGGCTTCCTCGTCGGCTCCATGTTGGGTATTGCGATCGGTATTGTGGAGGGCGCCGCGGTCGGTTCAGCCAGGCGGCTGCTCACGGGCGGCATCATCGGCGGAGTCATCGGCGCGCTCGGCGGGATATTCGGCATCTACTTCGGCAGCGCGCTCTACAGCTTTGCACTCTTCGGCAAGGACCCAAACACCCTCAGCAGCGGCGGCAACATCTTCGATTTCACGCACCAGGTCCTTGCGAGAGCCCTAGGCTGGTCGCTGCTGGGCGCCCTGCCGGGTCTGGCCGCCGGAGCCGCAACGTTCAGCCGAAAACGCGCCATGCACGGCCTCATCGGCGGGCTGCTCGGCGGCTTCCTGGGTGGATTCGCGTTCGATCTTGTGGCTAGCCTCATCACCAACCCAGTTACCGGGGCGGCGGCCGCATCTGCTGGGCAGACTACGATCGAGATCGGCGGCCCCAGCCGCGCCATTGGCTTTACGCTCATCGGCGCCTTCACCGGGCTCTTTATCGGACTTGTGGAGGAACTGCTTAAGCAGGGCTGGGTTCGCGTGCTTGCGGGTAAGAACGAGGGTCGCGACTACATCCTTAGCAAGCCGCTCACAGTGCTCGGCAGGGACGAGCGAGCGGACGTGCCGCTCTATGGCGACCCGAACGTCGCGGCGCAGCATGCCGCCATCAAGCTGGAGGGTGGCCGCCACATCCTGCTCAAAGGCCCCACGCCGCCCGCCGTAGTGGTTAACGGCCAGGCCGTGCAGGACCAGCAGCTTCTGCGCGACGGCGACATGATACAGATAGGCCAGATTCGCATTGCGTTTCATGAGAAAGCAACCGCCAACAGAGTTGGACGCGCGCCCGTGGACGTCCAGAAGGCAGCTGCGGCGGGCTCGGCAGTTCAAGTACCTGCGGACCACTGCCAGTTCTGCGGAGCCAAGCGAGACGCATCGGGCGGATGCCTTTGCAGCGTCTCTTCCGCAGGAATGCCGATGCCAACTCCGCAGATGTCGCAGTTCGATCCGGGCGGCGGTTATCCGCCGCCGCAGCCTACGGGGTATGGGCCCCCGACCGCGTTCGGGCAGAGCGGCCCGCCCACTGGGTACGGACCGCCAACAGCGTTCGGCCAGACCGGATCCCTCTTGAAGGCCCAGGACGGACCGTATGCCGGGCACACATTTCCGCTGTCGGGACCAAGCGTATCCATTGGCCGTGACCCCGGCAACGATGTCGCGCTCAACTCCGACAGCACCATCTCCAGAAGGCACGCGCGTATTGTGGACGAGGGCGGTCGGCACGTGGTCTACGACGACGGCTCCTCCAATGGCACATTTGTCAACAGCGTCCGGGTTCAAGTGCAGACCCTCGCGCCGGGAGACATCATACAGTTTGGTTCCAGCACGTTCCGATACGATTAAGCACCACATTCGCAAAGCCATCTCAAGCAGGCTTGGAGAGAGACAAATGGAAGACAGAACGCAGCAGATGCCGATGACTGGAGGCGGGGTGCCCGCATCGACCCAGCAGATGAACCGTACCGCGCTTGGCGGGTCGCCGCTCGCGCCAGGGTTCGATCCCGGCAAGACTGCCATGGGCGCCCCCATGAGGGCGCTCGAGATGGAGGCGATAGTCGGCAACCGGTATGGGCTTGCTTCCGCAAGCTCGCGCGAGCACCTCCTCCTCATGATTCGCTCTTCCGGCGCGATGCTGGGCAGGCGCATGCCTCTCAATATCTGCCTGGTCATAGATCGATCTGGTTCGATGGAGGGCGAGCCGCTGGAGTATGTGAAGCGAGCATGCAGTTATGTGGTAGACCTTCTCGAGCCAAGCGACGTACTCTCAATCGTCACGTTTGAAGAGCAGGTGGACGTCCTGATGCCCGCGCGAAAGGTGGTCAACAAGGCACTGATCAAGGAGCACATCAACCGTATTCAGCCAGGAAACACCACCAACCTCTACGATGGACTGCAGGCAGGTTGTATTCAGGTGAATCAGCTCAATGCTCCAGGATATCTCACTCGTGTTCTGCTGCTCACGGACGGAGAGCCGACCGCAGGAATCAAGGACTTCGCGTCGATTGTAGGCCAGGTGGGAGAGCAGAAGATGCGCGGCGTGGCCGTTACCGCTCTCGGGTTCGGCAGCGACTATAACGAAGAACTGATGGCTGGCATTGCCCGACGAAGCGGTGGAAACTACTACTACATCGCACAGCCCGCGGCCATCCCCGAGGTGTTTCGCCGAGAGCTCGAGACTCTCATGACGATAACTGCGAAGAACGTTCGAGTGAGGCTCAGCTTTCCGCGGGGCGTCTCTTGCCGCTATGTCTACGGCGTTCCGGGTCCGCGCATCTCCCAGCGCACCGCGGAGTTCACCCTGGCAGACATCGAGCGTGGCGCGACCATCACCAGCCTCTCCGAGGTGGAGATAGACCGCCACGCTCCCGGCTGCTACCGGGCGGTGAAAGCCGAGGTGATGTATGATGATGCCGTGTCCGGACGTGCGGAACTGCTGACCTCGGACGGTGTGATGGAGTTTGTGACCGACCGCGCCCAGGTAGAATCGGGCAGGAACCCAGTGGTGCAGCGCGAACTTGAGGTTCACCTCGCCTCTCGCAACCTCGAGAAGACGATGATGGGAATGCGCACCCAGCAGCTCACCGCGATGGGCGCGATGTCCGAGATACAGAAGACGCAGAACATTCTGATGCAGGCGGGGCGCACCCAGCAGGCAAACGAACTGAACCAGGCAATGGACGCCATCAAGCGCGGCGGCGAGGTCGAGAAGACGCTCATTGGAACGATTTACAATCTCGACCTGGGCAAGAAGCAGAACTGACCCTCATCCGCGCAGCTGCGCAGGGTGGATATGGAGAGCAATAGATGTCACAAAATAGTCCCGATCCGACCAGGGTGATGCCGGCCGGAGCGCCTATCGATAGAACACTGGTGGCGGGAGCTGCGTTCACTCCCCCGCCGCCGGCGGGCGCCACTCAGATGGGCGTCACGGTGAGCTGCGGGGTGTGCCGAACCGTCAACACCGGCCTCGAGACCTACTGCACCGAGTGCGGCTTCCTCCTCTCGTCGGTTCCTGGCGAGGAGGCCGTGCCGGAAGTTGATTCAGGTCCTGCCCTCGAGCTCGTAGAGACCAGCTCGGGCCGGACATTCAAGCTTCGCGCGGGCGACAACAGCGTTGGCCGCGAGAACTGCGACATTCTGCTGCTCGACGGCACCGTGAGCCGACGCCATGCGGTCATCAAGGTGTCGGATGCAGGGACCGTAGAGATCGTAGATCTCGGCAGCACTAACGGCACATTTGTCGAAGGCTCTCGACTTGCTCCGAACACGCCCACGACGCTTGGACCGGGAGGCTCACTCAAGTTCGGGAATGCCGTGCTGGCGCTCGGCGGAGCTCCGCCGCCGGCGGACCGAACCATCCTCGCCACTGCCGTGGTGGAGCCCACCCTGGCTGTCACTGCCGCTCCCGTGCCGGAGCCTGAAGCGGCAGCCTCGTTGGACGCTTCGCAAGAGGAAGCGGAGGCTCCATTCTATCGCCTTCGGCCTACGGAGGGACCGGGTGCAGAAATACCCATCTCGATGGGCACGGTCACCATAGGCCGTCGTGCAGGTAACTCCGTGGTCATCACGGGCGACCAGTACATATCAGGGCACCATGCTGATCTGATAGCAAGCGATGCTGGCTGCTATCTCGTGGATGTGGGCAGCACAAACGGAACGCTTGTCAACGGAGACAAGCTCGAGGCGAATGTGCGACAGCTTCTGCTCGATGGCGATGAGGTCGGTCTCGGCCAATCCACCTATCTCTTTGAGACCGTGGATGCTCCCGAGCCGGACGGCGCCAATCAAGAAGCATCGGAAGCCGAAACGGAAGTAGAAGGCGAGCAGGTCGAATCCTCGGAGGCACCTGTAAGTGGAGTCTAGCCAAAGCAATACCGCAGTACTCTTTGAGGACGAGCGCGAGATTACCGCGAAGCTCTCGCGTGATGAACTGGTGCAGGGCTGGCGCGAACGCGAACCGAGAATTCCCAGAGTCGTTGCTCGCCTCAGTATAGGCGTCAAGACCGACCTCGGTCGCATTCGCGAGAATAATGAGGACAAGGCCGATTTCTACCAGCCCGAGGACCCCACCATTCTTGCAGCTCGGGGCTGCTTCTATGCGGTTGCGGACGGCATGGGGGGACACGCCGCCGGACAGATAGCGAGCGAGCTCGCCCTCAAGCACGTGCTCAGCTCCTACTACAACTCTCCCACGGACGACATTCCAACGGCTCTCCTCGAGGCCATCGGACATGCCAACCAACATATCTACAACATTGCTGTTTCAGTGCCAGAGCGGGCAGGAATGGGAACCACGCTTACCGCGGCCGTGGTGGCGGAGGACCGCATCTACATCGGCCAGGTAGGAGACAGCCGAGCCTACCTCATTCGTGATGCAGAGATTCGGCAGGTCACCTTCGATCACTCGTGGGTGGCGGAGCAGGTACGCATCGGCGGCATGACAGCAGAGGACGCATTGGTGTCGCCGTATCGAAACGTGATCACGCGGTCCATAGGCACGATGGACACTGTCGACCCGGATCTCTTCATCGAAGAGGTGCGCGTGGGCGATATCTGGGTATTGTGCTCGGACGGCCTGACCGGACATGTGGATGACCCTGAGATACTGCACATCGCTGCCGCGCAGGCGCCCACCGAGGCGTGCCGCCAGCTTATAGAGCTTGCGGGCTCTCGCGGAGGGCGAGACAACATCACTGTGTTTCTTCTCTCTGTCCGCGGATTGGATTAGTCGGCCTCCATGGACGAAGTCACCCGACTGCGCTGCTGCCGCACACTCACGTTTTGGCTTCGGCACAAGCCTGAGCGTGCGGGTGTTACGCTCTCCAAAGAGGGCTGGGCGACGTTTGAGGATCTCTGCGCGGCCTTCGAGCGCGAAGGCATGCCGATGACCACAGTGGATTTGCACCACATGATCAGGCTTGATGATGGCGACAGGTTCGAGCTGGATCGCAGCCGCGTTCGAGCTCGGTTTGGACACTCTCTGGACCTCGAATCCGGCCTTCATGCCGGCAAGCCTCCCGCCTCGCTCTTCTTCGCAATATCGCAGAGGCTAGCCGGCAAAGCGCTGGCAGCCGGCCTCCACCCGTTCAAGCGAAAGCACCTGCAGTTCTCGCTGGACGACAAGCTGGCGAGGTCCTCCGCTCAAGGCACGTCCGGACCGACCGTCGTGCTGAAGATAGCGGCTCACGAGGCATTTGACTCCGGGATAGAGTTCTATCCGCGCGGCAAGGGCGTGTGGCTAGCCGGGTCCATCGGTCCACAGTTTCTCGAGCAGCTCGATATGCCGGCGGCGACGCCCGCTGCCGCCGTGACGAAGATGCGCAACGCGGCTCGTACTTCTGCTCCGGGCACTCCCAGACGGCGAAGACCAAAGGGCGGATTCACGCATTAGCCATTGCGATCGAAGGTACACGACCCATGCCGGACGTTATAGCAAATAAATACAAGATAGTTCGAGAGATCGCGCGCTCGAACGATATTGTTTACGAAGCTATTGACTCGACCATGGGACGGCGCCTTGCGATCAAGGAGCTGGTCCTGCCCGCGAACCTGACGGACCAGGCGCGGCGGGAGAGAATCGAGCGATTCAACCGGGAAGCGCGCGCCGCAGGCAGGCTTTCGCACCCAAACATCGTCACTGTGTACGATTTCGGCGAGGATGCGGGCCGCTACTTCATCGCCATGGAGTACCTCGAGGGGTGTACTCTTCGCGACCTTCTCCTGTCTCGCGGCGCGCTGCCGCTCTCCGAAGCATCGGATATCGCCAACCAGATCCTCGGCGCGCTCACGCACGCCCACGCACATAAAGTGGTCCATCGAGATGTGAAGCCGGACAACATTCACATCCTTCCCGGCGGGCAGATCAAGCTCACCGACTTCGGCATTGCGCGCCTAACCGAAGAGGCGTCGCTCACCGGAGACGGCCAGGTATTCGGCACGCCAAGCTATATGTCGCCGGAGCAGATTGAGGGGCGATACGTCGACCACCGTACGGACCTCTTCTCCACCGCTGTTGTTCTCTACGAGATGCTCGCGGGCCGCAAGCCCTTCACTGGCGACAGCGTGGTCAGCATTACCTACAATATCATGCACAACGATGCGCCTCCTCTTGTCGGCACACCGTTCGGAGTCGAGCAGGTGATCCGCAAGGCGCTCTCCAAGGACCCTGGCAGGCGCAGCAGCTCCGCCGAGGAGATGGCTCGCGAACTCAAGAACGCGGACGCCATGCCAAAGATGCTGATGCCTCAGAACCAGCCCACCGGAATGGGCTACTATGGCCAAGGCGGGGCGAACGCATCGGGCTTCGGCACGAGCTTTCCTGGTCAATCCGGCTACGCTCCACAGCCCCAGGGTTATCCGAACCCTACTTTTGGCTCGTTCTCGCCCCAAACGGCGCAGCCGCAGACGGCCTATCATGCGCCTCCGGTCGCGGCCGGTGGCCAGACAGCCGGCGGGCAGCCGTTTGTAAACTGGGGTGGCGCCAACCCACAGCAAGTTCCCATAGGAACTCCGCCGGCCGCACCATTTCCTCGGCGGCCTCCAGGGCCAATCCTCTCGGACAGCGCACGCACTTTTCTGCTGGTGCTCCTTTGGAGCGTCGTTCTGGCCGGCGTAACGGTCGGCCTAGTGTTGCTCTTCCTTCGAGCCTATGACGAGAACCAGAAGAAGGGCGGCAGCGTTCAAATCCAGGCGCTACAAGCGGAGGGCGAGAAGCTCTTCAACAAGGGCAGCCTAGAGGAAGCCGCTCTGAAGTTCGACCGTGCCATGCGGCTGGCTGGAGTTTCGGAGGCAGGCACGACTGCCCGCAAGAACCTAGGGGTTACGTACAATCGGCTTGGCGTACGTGCGATGGAACGACGGGAACTCAGGAAAGCCGAGGAGTGGTTCAACAAGGCCCTAGACGCCGACCCGGAGCAGCCAAACGCGCGGTACAATCTTGGCAAGGTGTATGACCGGCTTGGCGACAAAGACGGCGCCTTGCGCGAATGGAGCAAGTCAAACGACGCGAACCGCGCCGGAGGCACCGATCCAGGCTCTCCAGGCAACGATGATACGCTGAACGCGAGAATCGCGGCGGCAAACACCAGCCTCTCGCAAGCTGAGCAGGCCTACAAAAGCGGCGACATCGAGACGGCTCGAACGCTCTGGCAGAAGGTGATCGAGCAGGCGTCCGGCACGGATCTTGCGGCGCGGGCAAAGAACATGATGGACCAGACGGCAAGCGGGCCGAACTTCTAGACCACGGGAGCACAGAGCAATATGGCGGCAGGCAGGCCGGTCCATCCTCAGTCGAGCGGAGTTGATCCAGCTGAAATAGGCGAAGTTGAGACCCTCGTGCAAACCACGGATGAGGCGGCGCTTGCTCGACTTGCCGAGCTCTCCGCTCAGGCTGGACCAGAAGGCAAGGCTGCTCGACGCGCCCTCTTCCTGCTAAGGCAGCGCGGCTTGAGCATCCCGGTAATCTCGAGACCTGCATCCGAGGACACCGTAGGCGTACGCCCTGCCGCAAAAGTGACGTTCTTCGCCAGTACTGTGGGCAAGGAGGGCACACGCTACCTAATCGCACACACCCAGGGCTCGCTTAGTTCTGCAGGTACTGTTCAGGTGCTGTTAGTGAATGACCTGGGCGATGTGCTCAACATCTACACCAGATCTGCAACAAAGGGCCGCCTGGAGAAGGTCCTCGCGACCGTAGTTGAACGAGGATACGTTGTCGCTGAGATCTCCAAGGAGTATGCCGCGCTCATAGTCCGTCGCGCCGCGGAGAGCAACTCTGGGCACAAGAACCTGCTGCCAAATGGCTTCGCCGACTTCCGGCGTGTAGTTGGTGATTGTGCCGATGAGACGCAGCATCCCCTCTCCACGGTGATCGACCTGGCTGCGTTGATGTCCGAACCATGCACCGCGGCTGGCGCGATTGCGCTCCTCGCCGAGCCCGCAGCACAGCAGTGGTTCATAGTGCCTCGGGATGCCGCAAATTGGCTCGTCAATCTGATAGCCCTTGACACGTCCGAATTGGTGCTGACGCCCTCACAAAAAGCTGATCAGCGGGAGAAGCTCATTGATGAGGCAGCAGATGACCTACTATCAGATAAGGCCGACCTGTGGCGCCAGCGGCTCGAGGATTCGGCCTACGTGTTGTACCTAGCGGACTTTCAGGATGTCGCACTCCGAGTCGCCCGCCACGCGATTTCGTTGAGCGATTGCCGCTTGCCTAGTTCGAATCCGTTCCTGCGGGCGCTTACATCAGCAACGCTCCTACTCCTGGAGGAGATGTATCGCGAAGAGTATGGTGAGACCACTGATTCGACGTCCGCCAGTTCTGTAGCATGATGAGGAGCGAGGGTTGCGGTACCCAGAACTGAAGTCACGGCGGCAAAGATCACAAAACTGAACTCCGTGGATTGAGGAAACAGTATTCGAGGTAGGACGTTGTGACGTCTGCATCCGCGGTCTCAACATCAGGGGCTGCGCGGCCAAACACTATCATCGGTCATCTATACGTCGGGAGCAAGGAGCACTATGTTGGCGGGCAAGCGGGTCCAACCTCAATCGAGCGGCGGAGGTCCTTCCGCAATAAATGAGGTTGAAACCCTCTTGCGGGCTGCGGATGCGCCGGCGTTGGCTCGGCTGGCCGATCTCGCTGCCGAGGGCGGCCCTGAGGCCAAGGCTGCTAGACGCGGCCTCTTCCTGCTAAAGCAACGCGGAGTGGTCGTGCCGGACAAACCGAAGCGAACATCCGAGATCACACTACTCGCTCAGCCGACTCCCACAACCACGTTCTATGCCAGCACGATTGGCCGGGACGGAGTCGGCTACCTCGTCGCGCACTCGTCGGGGTCGCTCACCTCGTCTGGAGTAACTCATGTGCTCGTGTCAGGCGATCTGGGTCTTCCTCTCGACCTATACAACACCACGGCGAGATCTCGCAAGCTGGCAAGTATCCTCGCTACGATTGCTCATCGAGGGTTTATCCTTGCCGAGGTATCCCGGGAATATGCAGCACGAGTGCTAAACCAAAAGATCGAGATGAGCAATACTTTCAAGAACTTATTGCCGGACGGGTTCGCCGACCTCCGTCGCACGGTTGACCCCTATCAACCTGAAACGATACATCCGATCTACACGAAGCT
>VFKD01000178.1 GCA_009885735.1 bacterium | reverse complement strand
GACACGGTCACAGCGGCATCGAAATCAGCGATTGGTTCCCACACATCGCAAAGCAGGTCGACAAACTTGCGATCGTTCGCTCGATGTGGACGACGGACAGTAATCACGGGGCCCAAACGCAATTCCATTCGGGCCGGCATCAGAACGACGGGGACTTCCCGAACATTGGCGCGTGGGTCCATTATGGACTCGGGTCGCTAAACGACAACCTGCCGCAGTACATCTCGATCGGCAGTCGAGAGTACTGGAACAAACGAGATGGCCACTATCTCGGCCCGGCTCATGACGCTGTACCGCTGCGGATCGATCCGAAGAATCCGCTCGACTTCAGCGCCGCCGGCCGGCCGGTCGCCTCCGAAGCTCGCGCCGTGGGCCGCGATTTGATCGGCCGGCTGAACGCATTGCGCGGCGTCAGTTACCCACGGGATCCTGCGATGGCCGCTCGAGTCGCGTCATATGAGCTCGCGTTTCGCATGCAGCAGTCGGTGCCTGAGGTGGTCGACTTCTCGAAGGAGACGGCGGAAACGCAATCTCTGTACGGCATCGATCAGTTGCACTGTCGCGACTTCGGCATGCAGTTGCTCGCTGCGCGGAGGCTCGTCGAGCGCGGCGTGCGGTTCATCCAGATTCAACATGGAGCCGGTGGCGCTGGAGCGTGGGACGCGCACAGCGGCCTGAAAGCAAACCACTCGAGCAACGCCCTCGCTGTGGATCAACCAATCGGCGGCTTGCTGGAGGACCTCGAGCGTCGCGGCCTGCTGAACGAAACGCTGGTGGTGTTCGCCAGTGAATTCGGTCGTACGCCGGGTACACAGGGTTCCGACGGCCGCGACCATCACATCTACGGCTTCACGGTCTGGATGGCAGGCGGCGGCCTGAAGCGCGGCGTCGTCCACGGCGCGACGGACGAAATCGGTTTCCACGCCGTCCAGGACCGCCACTACGTGACCGACATCCACGCTACGATCCTTCATCAGCTCGGCCTCGACTCCCGTCGCATGGAGATCCCCGGCCGCAAGCGACTAGACATCGACCACGGAAAGCCAATCGGCGAGATCATTGCGTGAGTCCGGCAGATATTCCGATCAAGGCCGATGAGGCACTTACCGATACCTGTGCGAATTCTGCAACTGACCGACTGCCATCTCATGGCCGACCCGCGAGCCGAATTGAAAGGCATTTGCACGCGGGCCTTATTCGAACGTGTGCTCACGGCGGTTCGAGCACGGCACGGGACGCTAGACCAGCTGATCTTGACAGGCGACCTGACGCATGACGAGCAATTGGCGACCTATAAGTCGCTGCGAGAATTGCTGACACCGTGGCTGCCGCGACTGAGGCTGATTCCGGGCAACCACGATCATCGCGAAAACATGCGGCAGGCGTTTCCCGAGCGGATCCAGCCGTTGGGCGAACGCAATGTGTTTCTAGAGGACGTTGGCGGTTGGCGGCTAATCGGGCTCGATTCACATGTGCCGGGCGAATTACACGGGTGGATTGGCGACGAACAACTGGCCTGGCTGACGGAGCAGTTGACAACGCATATGGGACCCGCCGTATTGTTCCTGCACCATCCGCCGATACTTGTGGGCAGCGAGTGGCTCGATCGGATCGGATTGCAGGACGCTGCCGAGTTGTTGAACCTCGTGCGCCGCCACGCGAACGTGCGAGCCGTCATCTGCGGACACGTCCACCAGGAACGTACGGTCGCTGAACCGCCGGCGCTGATCTTCACGAGCCCCTCGACCGGCGTGCAGTTTCGGCCGGAAGCGATTTCGCTCGAGGTCGAGCCGGCGCCACCTGGCTTTCGTGTGCTTGAGTTACACTCGGACGGGCGAGTAGTCTCTTGGGTGGAACGCGTGCCGTAACGCGACACGTAATTGCATCCGCGCTTCCATGTCGGTTGCTGGCCGCGGATAATCTCGCAGGAGAGCTGTTTGATGGTTGGTTCCGTACTCACCGTGCTGATGCTTGCTGCGTCCGCCGTTTCGGCGGATGTGACGGCGTTGCTGCTCCAACCGCAGGCCATCGTGTTGAGTAGGCCCGATGCGCAACTGCAAGTCCTGGTGACCGGCGTGCGCGGCGACGACGAACCAAATCGCCGAAGACATGTCGTGGCACAGCATGTAGCCT
>VFKD01000200.1 GCA_009885735.1 bacterium | reverse complement strand
GTGGCTTCTTCGGCTCGTCCTCCTCTTCGCCCCGCAGCCATGCGGGAGAGGCGTTCTGTTTGTTCCATGCACTATAGTCGGCCTGCATGCGCTTAAGTCTTTCCGGTTCAGCAGGCGCGAGGCTCTTCTTCTCGCGCGGATCGCTGCGAAGATTGAAGAGCTTGGGTTGGCCGAGCCCTCCGTCAAGCAGCTTCCATTCGCCGTCCCTGGCAGCGCTCTGCTCGCCAAATCGCCAGAAGAGCCGCTCGTGCGGCGGCTCCTTCTTCTGCCCCAGAATGAACGGGAGCAGGTTCACTCCGTCCAGCTTGGCCGCCTGCGAGGCAGGCGCTCTCGCAGCAGCCAGCACGGTGGGATGGATGTCCAGCGAGATGACCGGCTCCTGGTACACCGTGCCGGCTGGCAGCGTGCCGGCCCACCGGATCAGGAACGGGATGCGGATGCCTCCCTCCAGCAATGAGCCCTTTGTACCCGAGAACGGCTTGTTCGACCCCGTCTGGCGTAATGAGGCGCCATTGTCGCTCAAGAATATCACGATAGTCTTCTGATCGAGGTCGCACTCCACCAGCTTCTCCAGCACCTTCCCAACCGCATCGTCCAGAGCCGAAACGGCTGCAGCGTAGGTCCTGTGCTTGAGGTTCGTCATGTGTTGGAACCTCTGCTGATACCTCCGAGGCGCTTCCACGGGACCATGAACCGCACTGAACGGCAGATAGAGGAAGAACGGACCCCGCTGGTGACGCTCTATGAATGTACCCGCCTCGCGCGAAAAGACGTCCGTAAGATAGCCTCGCTCTTCCACCTCCTCTGTGCCTCGCTGGAGCCTGTGGGGAGTTGCCGGAACGCCTGGCTTCCCTCTCGGAACGAGGTACGGGTGCGAGCCGCCTAGGAAGCCGAAGAACTCGTCGAAGCCGCGTGCAAGGGGCTGAAACTCCGGCTTGAAGCCGAGGTGCCATTTGCCGATGGCCCCTGTGGCATAGCCGACGGCTTTAAGCCGCTCCGCCAGCGTCTTCTGGGAGAGCGGCAGACCAAAGTTTTGGTCCACCACGTTTTCGCGGCCAGGGTTATACTCATGGCCGAATCGAGTCTGATAGCGCCCGGTCAGAAGTCCGGCTCGGGTGGGGCTGCAGACCGGACAGGAGACATAACCGCTGGTGAAGCGCACACCAGATTCCGCCAGCGCATCTATATTCGGCGTAGGAATGTCTTTGCAGCCGTATGCGGCGATGTCGCCGTAGCCTAGGTCGTCCGCAAGGATGAGGACGATGTTTGGCCTGCGATCCAAGCCCTTCGTCGCGCCGGGTGTCGCTTGGCGCCCGAATGAGCGCCCCATGGGCAGCACCAGAAGTGCAGAGGCGAGGATTGGGCTAATCCATCCGACCGACCGCATAGACAGAACCTCTTGAAGAGTTTTGGCGCCGGGGAAGCGCGGCCTCATCTACCTATACGCAGGCGAGGCGCCTCGGTTCAGTGCATCGCTCTATCGAATAGTCGGGTCCGCCTGCCCGTTCCACCAGCCGTTGTCTAGGCATCCATTTCGGTCGAAGTCGTCCATCCACGCGCGCTTCATTGCCTTGCTGTGCCCATCGCAGAAGCCGACATTCACCATTCTCACGTGGCGCTCCGCCGGAGTTGATCGACAGCCGAATTGACCGGGAGTGCCGGCCGCACCGGTGCCGCACTCATCGCCATCACCATAGAACCCGCTTGGCTTGCCGCTGCCTCGCAGCGAAGTGAGCGGAGGATCCAGCGCATACTCGCCCGTTCCGTTCGAGCCCTTCATCGTGCCGTCATCCCGGCGGACGCCCTGTGTGTCCGCAAGCGCGATCGCCTGTGAGGGAGACGACACGGTCGCATCCGAGGTAAGAAAGCCACTGTCCTCGAACCGCGAGTTTCCCAGATACTGGTAGTTGTACCCGTAACCGCCCCAGCGCAGGTTCGGCGAACGGAAAGTGCCAGCGAAAGAGTCCCAGTCGTGCGCCCACGGCTTCAGGGCCTGATCCCTCTCAGCCGAAGGGCACAGGAACAACTCAGTGCTTTTCGAGTAGGGATAGATTCGGTCCGCCCATCGGACCCTTGGCACGAGCGTTGACCTTGACGAGTGATAGGGGTAGGCGCCGTCGTAGTCCTGAACATACATCGCGAGCGCTAGGCCCATCTGTTTTGTATTCGAGAGGCACGCCGTCTGGCGAGCCTTCTCGCGAGCCTGGGCGAAGACTGGGAAGAGGATTGCAGCTAAAATGCTGATTATTGCTATAACGACTAACAGCTCAATGAGGGTAAAGCCGCCGCGGGTCTGCCTGGACATATCATTCTCCCTAAACCATAGTTTCGGCTGTTCAACGGAGAAAGTATAGACGTCATCGAGTTAGTATGTCAATGTTACATAACAAATTATGTAGGTTGGCCTAAAACATAGATGAAGCCTCCGTGAGATCATGGCAACCACCTCCTGCTCTTGACCGATCGCAACGTGCTTGCGGGGCACGGACGCAGGATGGTGGCACGGGCGTCCCGCCCGTGATTCTCGACGCATGGCACGGGCGTCCCGCCCGTGAATCCACATGCGCGGGACACGCATGCCACACACGACCCACGGAGCGCGGGCGTCCCGCCCGCCCGGTGCAGACAATTGCCAAGAGCCCAGATTGCGGGATGCGGCGGCCCACAAGCGCCCGAAACGGGCGCACTCCAAGCGTCTCGGTGGCACGGGCGTCCCGCCCGTGAATCCACAAGCGCGGGACACGCATGCCACGCACGACCCACGGAGCGCGGGCGTCCCGCCCGCCCGGTGCAGACAATTGCGAAGAGCCCAGATTGCGGGATGTGGCGGCCGACAAGCGCCCGAAACGGGCGCACTCCAAGCGTCTCGGTGGCACGGGCGTCCTGCCCGTGAATCCACATGCGCGAGACGCGCATGCCACGCACGACCCACGGAGCGCGGGCGTCCCGCCCGCC
>VFKD01000204.1 GCA_009885735.1 bacterium | reverse complement strand
GCCGCCACGTTGACCGCCGCCATCGTCCTGCTTGCTTCGCCTGCCCAGCCCGCCTTCACGCACGATACGCTCTGGTATCGTTCGCCCACCACTGAGTATATGAGCGGACTGCCGATAGGGAATGGCCTCATCGCTGCGATGGTGTTGGGCAATCCCGCCGAGGCGCGCATCGCGCTGAACCACACGATGCTCTGGAGAGCAGCAAAGAACAAGCGGGTCAATCCCAAAGTAGCAGCAAACTTGCCGGCTATCCGAGAGCTTTTCTTCCAAGGAAGAACCCTTGAGGCCGGCCAAGCGGCGAATGCCAAGCTCGGTTCGTTTGGCGACATTGGGGTCGATTCCTACCAGCCCGTTGGAGATCTCTCCATCAGGCTGACCGGCGTCGAGAAGTACGAAGGATATACGCGCTCGCTGGACCTCTCTACCGGAGTAGTGACCACGCGGTTCCGCGCACTTGGCGCAGACTTGACTCAGCAGGTCTACATCTCACGTCCCGACAACCTTCTGTACATTCGCCTTAAGGCAACTGCTCCGGTACTCACCGGATCGGTCGCGCTCAATCGCAAACGCAGCGGAAATGTGGGGCTTGGCATTGGCCGTCGCCCTTATGGAGTTTCACTCACCGGTAAGTTCGACGGAGAGGACGTTGAGTTCTCAGCCGCCTGCACGATGCTTGTGGATGGATTGAAGCCGTCACGAAAGCAAGCGCCACGCGGCGCGCCGGACGTGTTGTTCACCTCCGCCAGGTCCATTCTGATGGTGGTCGCCCTCACGACCAGGGACCCAGGGGAGCGGAAGCACACTGAGAAGGTAGCCCAGGACGAATCGTATGCAGGACTGCGCCTCCTCGCCGGCGATTTCAACGGCTGTCTCGCCCGACACACGCGAGCGCACCAGAGGCTCTATGGCAGAGTGAAGCTCAGCCTTGGTTCTGGACAGTTATCTCCTTCGCCAACAGATGAACGAGTTGCCGAGATGCGCGTGGGCCGTGCCGATCCAGCCATGGAGGCCCTCTACTTCCGATATGGCCGCTACCTTCTCATGTGCAGCAGCCATCCAAAGGGTCTGCCTGCAAACCTTCAAGGCATCTGGAACGAGGACGTTAAGCCCCCGTGGGACTGCGACCTCCATCACGACATCAACCTGCAAATGAACTACTGGCCCGCAGAGGTGGCGAACCTATCGGAGTGTGCCGACCCGCTTCTGCGGCATGTGGAGAAGCTTGCCAAGAACGGCGTAGCTGCGGCACGGGACCTCTATGGATGTAGAGGCACCTACATTCCGATTGTCTCGGACCGGTGGGCCACTCCTGTGAAGTCGCAAGGAGGCTGGAGCGAGTGGACAGGAGCGGCGGCCTGGCTGGCTCAGCACTTCTGGTGGCGCTGGGAGTATGGGCAGGACCGTGACTTCCTTGCCAATCGGGCCTATCCGCTTTTCAAGCAGGTTGCGGCTTTCTATGAGGACTACCTCGTCGCGGACCCACGACCGGACTCCAAATGGAGGGGCAGGCTCGTCACCGTACCCTCGCAGTCGCCTGAGAATCGGTTCGCCGGCGGTACCGACCCCGTATCGCTCGCCATCGGCAGCACTATGGACTTCCAACTCATCTATGACGTGCTCACTCATGCCATCCAAAGCTCGGAGATTCTCGGTGTGGATGCAGAGAAGCGCAGCCAATGGAAGGGGATACTGAAGCGAATTCCGCCCCTGCAGGTAGGGAGGTTTGGACAGCTCCAGGAGTGGCTGGAGGACTACGAGGAGGTTGAGCCCGGACACCGGCACCTCTCGCATCTCTTCGGGCTGTTTCCGGGTGATCAGATCACACCGGAGAAGACCCCAAAGCTGGCGGCTGCGGCGCGTGCGTCCATAGAACGACGGCTCTCGTTTAAGGGAGGGCACACCGGCTGGAGCCGAAGCTGGCTCATTGGGCTTTTTGCACGGCTGGGTGACGGAGACGCGGCCGAGGAGCATCTAAGCCACCTCATCTCGGACTTTGCGACGGTCAGCCTGCTGGACCTTCATCCTCCGCGCATTTTTCAGATAGATGGCAACTTTGGCGGGACCGCGGGCGTGGCGGAGATGCTCATGCAGAGCCACGGCGGTTTTATCCGAATACTTCCGGCACTCCCGAAGCGTTGGAGCGAGGGCAGCGTGAGCGGCCTAATTGCGCGTGGTGCAATCGAAACGGGGATTCGATGGTCTGCGGGTCGGGCCACGGGGGTCTCGCTCAAGGCAAAGAGTGCACAGTGGATACGCTTGCGGGTGCCTGCCGGCAGCCGTGTGGTTTCGGGCGATTCTCCGCGCATGCCGGCACGAAACATCGATACCGGTATTGGGGCAACGGATGTCACGGTGTGGTGTCCTGCGGGAGTGAGAGTTACCTTGACGGTGAGGTAGTCTGTTGCCCGTGACAACAGGCGCGGCGGGTGCCAGACGGATGGGAGAGGCGCCGACTCGTAGGGTGCAGGCCCCGTCCTGCGCCGTGCTGTTGCCGTCCTATCCACGCCGTCGTACGAACTTCAGCGCGGTGTGCGTCTCCGAAAACCTGCACACCTTCACATCCGTCAATCCGGCTCCCCTGCCTGCATCCAGGACCTGCTGCTCGGTGGGTTCCGCGCCGCCCTTGGCGTACACAATCCATATGCAGCCCCGCGGAGCAACCTTCGTCATCTGTTCATCCAGGCCCGCAATGTCGCCCAGATCTGCCGCGAGCAGATAGAGCTGGTCCACACTGCCACCTTTGGGCTCTGGTCCTGCCTGAGGCACTGCGCTCACGAAAGCCTCCTCAAACGATCCGACCATCGCCACAGACACACCCACCTTGATTCCAAGCTTGTCGAGCAAGGTCGGAGGGTTGAGAATCTTGTTCGCCCAAGCCTCTGCTTTGACGCCAAGCTCGAACGAAATACTTTCATCCTTGTGGGTCAGCGTCAAGGCGCCGTCCACTGCCATCACATTGGACAACTCGGCGAAGGGTATCTTCAATCGAAATGGTCCGCGAAACAGCACGCACTCGGCTTCAAGCTGAACTGTTCCTAAACCCTCGCCGTGCGGAGACCGGCAAACACACTGAACTTCCTGTCCCATCTGGTGGAGTTCTCCTTCACTTGGTCATGTTCGGTGCAGCGGTCCGCGCTGCGGGAGGCCGACTCCTTCCGAGACGGCTGTTGGAGGGGCAACCCTCGGCGGACCTTGAGGTGTGGCAGGATCGGCACGTTTGGGCATGAGCGAGTCTAGAAATGGACTATTGAACTCGACCGCCTGCACCTCATGCACGACGCCTCGAGGATTTGCCATGAGACTGCTGCCCCGTGCATTAGGCGTAACTCCTTGCAGGTCGGCTCGCGAGGTCAATGCAACCCAACGGCTCGCCGCGATTCTGGGCGGCCCCGCTAGGGCCTCACTCGTGGAAAGGACTTCTCCGCCGCTACCAATCGCCTCGATAAGCACTGTATAGCCCACGCCGGAACCGAGGCCGTTTCGCATTCCATCGGCGCTTGGTCCCACGAATCGTCCAGGTTCCGGCACGATGGACTTGCCGCTGGAGACAACCGACCACCAGACTACATTCGGGTCGAGGCCCATGCCGCCGCCAAAGCTGCGCCCGACAAGAGTGGGGTTCTGCTGTAGCTCGTCATCAATGCGAATCGCCACCCGATAACTTCTTGCACCAGGGACTGCAGGCCACGAGAGCTTGGGGCGCCCGTCCGGCTGTAGGCCGACTGCAACCTTGAGAGCGGACACAAGTTGGAATGGCGGGAGCATGTTCGCACCCGGCGATAGCCGGACGAGCCGGGGTATAGGCGCTAGCGCCAGTCCAGCTCCAGCGCTGGGAAGCTGCTTCGAATGCAGGCGAACATAGACGACGCACTCGCCAACGGGCGCGGCGTCCCAGCGGGCTGTTCCGCTCTCGTCTGTTCGCCGCACCCAGTCGGGATGAGCCTGCAGCAATCGGCCAACGTTCGCCGGTCCGAACAGTCCTCCAATGGCAGCCATCGAGTAGTCCCATTTCCCGGATGCGACAGTTCCAGTAAAGCGCGGAGCAAGCCAGTTGTCCGAATTCTTGTGTATGAACTTCGCGACCTCGCGAAGCGGGATTAGCGCTACCGCGGCATCCGAGATTGGAACCTTGTCGGCTAGCAGCCTCACGGATGAAGTACATGTGTCGTAGCGCTCTGGCGCCGGGTGTGCTTGCGGGCGACTTGCCCACTTCATCATCGAATCGACCTGCTCAACGTTTGCGTGGTTCTGCATGAATGCGCCGGAGTTCTCCTTGTCGAGGCGCGCGGCCACCGGCAACAACGACGCCAGCACGAGCTTCGCTTCCAGCACGTTGCCGGCTATAACGTTGAGCTGGGCTAGGCGAACGCCAATCTCCAGATGCTCCTGTCCGCCATGCTGGTTGAAGGCCGCCCACCCCGGTTCGATGAGCGGCGCCGCGTCAGCTTTGGTCACCACTGCATCGCATAGCTGTATCAGGGCCATGACCGCCGAGCGTGTTTGCGGCGCATTCTCCAGGACGTGAAGTCTGAGGCGACGACCTTCGACCATGTCCCAGCGCTCATCTGCAAGGTGAGCCAGGAGTATGGCCGCCTCGGCCCCAACAGACGTGTTTGGTTGCTCGGCAAGCAGCTTCGAAGCGAGCTTCTGAGCCACCTGCACGTCGAGTCCCGTGCCGACCCTGTCAACCCACCACCGCTCGCTGTCAACCGATCCAAGAGTGAACTGCTTATCGACGTCTTCCGTATGCCCAATCGAAATTCCGTACCGCACCGACGTGGGAGTCGCATGCATGGCTGCGAGCTCTAGCTCAGCCCGCTCCCGGTAGAAACGCAGCGACCTGGGAGATGCAGCCCGGAGAAGCGCCTCCTCGCGAGTATCCTCGTAGCGAGGATCATTGAGGTCGAGCCCCACTCCAAGACCCCGGAACAGGTCGGATGCACCGGGACCAAGCAGCCGATGAATTGGGAAGGGGCCGTAGGCCGACAACGCTTGATAGAGGCCCCGATTCAGAGGAGAGCTTGCGCGGCCGCGAATGGGCCGCTGAAAGTCAGACACTCCGAACCCCTCGTGCGCCTCATTGGCGTCATTTGAGGCCTGCCACAAGAGTACGATGGCGCCGGTCCAGACATAGGCGGCTGTTCCTGCGGCCCATGCCGCACCTCGTGCGATCCGCCTGCGGCCCGTGCGCTTGCGAGAGCCGGCCTCGGCAACTCCTCCCGTTTTCTGAATTCGCCTGAGCGCCAGCACGAAGAAGAGCCCGGCCGCACACAGCAGCACGACTTTGTTTAGGACGAGAAGAGTGATGTCTTGCTGACCCGAAGGAACCGCAAGATAGAGAGAACCACCAACGAGGATGAGCAGCTTGTTGTATGCCAAACCGCCTGTGCAGCTCCACAGCCACCAGACCAAGGTTGCGGCAGCGCCCGCGGCGCCGGTTCGGGCGGTGACCGATGCCCAGACGCCAAAGCAGGCGATGAATATACATCCAGGCAGCGAACTAAGGATTCCCCAGACGATTGCACCGTTCCCAAAGTGCAGTTGGTAGGCCAGAAGAAGGGCGCCGATGAGCAAATACGAGAGGACGATTAAGAGGCCTATTCGCACCGCGAGCAGCATCCAGAGGCGATAGGGTTTGCAGAAGACCATCTCGCCGCACCCCTGTCGAAACTCCGGATTCAGGGCTCCGCTGCAGACGAATACTGCAACCAGCGCTCCCAGGCCCTCCGCCTGAGCCACCGCCAAGAACGAATTCCAGTGGTGAGGCTCCACCACGGCGATCATCCAGCCGCATGCCACGAACACGAGCAGGGCCGGTACGAGCAAGAAGCCCATGCCTCCCCTTGCAAGGATGCGAATGTTGAGCCGAATGAACTGCAGAGCATCCGTCATGGCGCGATTCGCCCTGCATCCGCCAGAGCCTGCCCGCGTTTAGCGACCTCCTTGAACGCGATGAGTCCCTGTGAGTAGAGCGCCTTGTTCCAGCCGGTACGAGGCGGCCTCCCTGTCACTGTCTCGGGAAGGGCCAGAATCTGAGCAGCGAACGCGATGGCTCCATCCGGCCACAGGATGCCGGCGGACGCGCCTACAAGGTGACGATCTACTGCAAACCGCTTCGCCAGACCCGCTATCTCGTCGGAATCAGGCGGAGGATTCGAGATCACGTCGCCCTGAATCTCGGCGTCGCGGGCAAGACCCTCACCGATGCCCGGGTCCTCGCCGACGTAGACAGGCACGAACAGAATCAATGTGCCAACGGCATCTCGGCACGCTCGTTGAAGCGTGGCGACCTCGGTTGCGCCCTGCGGGCTAGCAGACGAATAGAACGCAAACAGGGTGGCCACGCCTGTCCGTGGGTCCTTTGTTGTCCGCCGACCACTCACTGTGACTAGGCTGCGGACATCTTTCAACAGGCTCTTAGACGCAGTAATCGCGTCAGATGCTGATCGATACTCAGACGATAGTGAGTACCATTGGCTGGTCGTACTGCGCATCATCAGGAGCGAGACGCATACTGCAATAGAGGCAACGATGACCCAAGGACCCGCAATCCTGCCGCGATCTCGGTTCGCCTTCCACACGCCAGCCGCAAGCGCGACGAACGCTAAGCCCAGCACGCCGTAAGCGGGGTGATAGGGAGTGAGAGTAAGCCTGGCAGCGTGAGCCAATGAATCGCCTCCTCCGCGAATGCCCAAGACAATCCCGGTGATCAACCCGCCTGCCAGGGGCGACCTGGTGTAGAGGGCTGCGGAGAGAGAGAAACCACACACAAAGAGAAGCGGCATGGCCATCGAAAGAGCGCCTCGAAGCGCCGGCGCGGCGGACAGATCGGGCCGGAAGAAAACGATCTGTACCAGCCAAACTGCTGCGCCACAGAGGAGGGCAGTTAGCATCGCTGCCAAGTAGAATGCGGCGAACCTGGACCAGACGAGCGTAGGACTCGAAGGCGGCTTGGAGAGAACTATCTCCTCCATTCCTGCCTGCTTCTCACGCAGGGCGCAGGCGCAGACCAGCAGCGGTGATACGAGGAGGAGAACTCCCTCCAGGGCCATGCGTACCGAGAATCCGGCGAGGGCCTGCATGCTCAGGGCATAGGGCGTCTTTAGCGCCATAAGGCCATATATAGCTGCCGTTACAAGGGCGCACATCCAGGTGAGAATCCGCCACGCCTTCGCTCGAAGAGTGAGGCGCAGTTCAATAACGGTGAGAGAGGCAAACTGCGAGGGGGAACCCATCTTCCGTACGGCCACTACACGGTCTCCACCAAAGTGCGATCTCCCATCTTCCAGATGTAGGCGTCCTCCAGTTCAGGCTCAACATTGTGTGCTTCGAGCACTCCCGGCAAGCACGAGGGGTCATCCGCGAGCAGGCGCGCCTCAAGCCCTGCCTCGGAGTGCGATATGCCGGAGATGAGGCACCGCGTCTTCAATTCATTCAGCTTCGCCGGTTCGACTCGCGCGCGCCATACCTTGCCTCTGGCTTCGGCTGCGAGCTCGGCGGGAGTGCCCATAAAGGCCAGCTCGCCCTTGCGCAATAGGGCAACGCAATGGGCGGCGGAGGAGACATCGCCAACTATGTGGGTCGATAAGATTACAACGCGATTCTGGGCCAGCTCGGTAATGAGGTTGCGAACACGAATTCGCTCCTCTGGATCAAGCCCCACGGTTGGCTCGTCCACTATCACCAGTCGAGGACCCGACAAGACCGCCTGCCCAATCCCAAGGCGCTGTTTCATCCCGCCGGAAAGCGTCTTGATCCGACGATCCGCCACATCGTCAATGTGAACGTTGTGGAGGGTTTCCTCAATGGCTCGCCGTCGTTCGGCCCCTCCTAGCCCGTAGAGCAGCCCGATGTAGTCGAGGAACTCGCGGCACGTCATCTCCGGATAGAGGCCGAACTCCTGGGGCAGGTAGCCCAGAATCCTGCGTACCTGGGCGCGGTCGGCGGCCACATCCAGGTCATCTAACCAGGCCCTGCCGGAGGTAGCGTCCAGCAGAGTGGCAAGTATTCGCATCAGGGTGGTCTTGCCCGAGCCGTTCGGCCCGAGAAGGCCCAAGACGCCGGTCTCGAACGACAAGGTGACATCGCTGAGGCCGCGGACGTCACCGTCATAGACCTTCGTGAGCGATTCTACGCGAATTCCCAACATGACGCTCCAGTCTCTCCATGGTGCCGAACTCACATCATGTGGGCGCTTGTGGCTGTCTTTGCTCCCGAAATTGAGCGTCACGCCACTCCGCGAAGAGCGGCTTGAGCTTGTTGCGCTGGTACTTGCCGGTGGACGTCACAGGAAACTCAGTGCCGAAGACCACCACCTTCGGGCACTTCGAATAGGGTAGCTCCAAGCGGCAGGCCGCGATAATCTCATGGTTCGTGAGCATGGCGCCAGACTCCAGAACCACGTACGCCCCAATCTCTTCGCCGTAGATCGCGTTGTCGAAACCGACCGCCATGGCTGACCGAACGCCTGGAATGGCATTCAGAACCTCGTCGATGTCGAATGGCGAGTAGTTCACGCCGCCCCGAATAATGAGTTCCTTCAGCCTGCCGGTGATGAAAAACGCGGCCATTCGGTCCGGGCCGGGTTTCCAGAAGCCCTCGTCTCCGGTTCGGAACCAGCCGTGCGCGAATGCATCGGCATTCGCTTCCGGACGCTTGAAGTAGTATTTCATAACGCAGTGCCCGCGGACCACGATCTCGCCACGCACATCAGCAGGCTGATCAACTCCGCTTCCGTCGTGGATCGCCATCTCGTTCACCGAGATAGGGCAGCCGATGGATGGGTAGCCGCACTCGAGCATCCAGTGCCGGTATTCGGCCGCGGGCAGGTCCACCGGAAGATAGCAGTTGTAGCACGTTGTCTCGGACAGCCCGTATCCATGCACGACTCGCAGCCCAAACTGCTCGTCGAAACTCTTTGCGAGATCCACGGTAAGAGGTCCTGCTCCGCAGATAAAGTGTCTAAAAGCACTCAGGTCGTACCCAGCCAGCGGCTCTGCTCGCTCACACAGGAACGCCAGAAGAGTTGGCACCACGCTCACATAGGTACACTTCTCCTGCGCGAGCGCCCTCCAGAATGTTTGTGTACTGAACTTTCGATGCAGCACCACGCTGCCACCATGTACCATCGGGTTCACCAGAGTGACCACAATGCCATTTACGTGGTGTATGGGAAGGACGCACATGGCGCGATCCGCAGCGCCGAACCGATGCCATTCGGCGATGCTCTGTGCGTCCGCGAGCAGATTATACTGCTCCAGCATCACGCCTTTCGGGGGACCCGTAGTTCCTGAGGTGTACACGATCAGACACTCGTTCTCGAGCCCGAGCTCCGGCAGGCGGTCGGTGGGCCAATTCGCAGACAGCGCGGTTTCCCAGTGCAGGCAGTCGCTTTCTGGTTCTCCACCTACCTGCACCAGCGTCGGTTGTCCTGCCAGCGTGCATGCGGCCAATCTGGCGCGGTCGAGGTACTCGCTCAAGACGAACAGCGTCTTTGCCTCGGAGTTTTCGAGGATGAACGCGATCCGCTCATCGTCCTCGCCGGAGTTGATAGGTACGACGCACACCCCAAGCACCCATGCGGCAAAGTAGGCGAGCACAGTGCGGGGGTCGTTGTGCATCAGGGTGGCGATCCGTTCACCAGGACAGATGCCAAGATCAACGTGCATCCAGGCTGCAATCTGCAGAACTTCGCGCCGGAACTGCGCGTACGTGTATGAGTAGGTCGGTCCGGCCTCGTCCCAATACGTCAGGAATGGGGCTTCGGGAGAAGCAGTTGCCCGCATATCGAGAAGTTCTCGGAGCGTGCCGGGACGCCAGAGTCGCCGGTCAATCGGTACTCCGCGAATGGTGCGAGCAGCATCAATTAGCTTCTTTGTCGCACCGGTTACATGCACCGATTGGTCTGCCATCTCGTAAGGGACTCCTGCCACGCATGCGAATACGGCACACGCCCGCCTGCGCAGATTATACGACTGCGGACCCGGAGCGTCAACCTACGAAGATTATGGGCGGTGTGTGAGGCTCGCGTCGCTCTTTGCGCTTCGGAGCTGAACTCGGTTGCAGTGATCGACGATGAACTTCCGGGTTGAATCCTGAATGTACAGAAACTCGCAGTGAATACAGAAGGGGTACGAGGTTTCGCCGGTTCCGCAGGAGGTGAACTTCACCCGTGCGTCAACGTATGGTTCGCCCATCTCCTCAATTGGCAAGCGCAGACGCACCAGGCGTCCGGCCGGCTGCCGGTGAGGGACTCCAATGCGTACTCCGCCGCCGCTCAGGTCTTCAATGTGTCCCGAGAACGTGTCGCCGGCGCCATCGCGCTCAATGGGACCCACGACCGTCGGCATTTGAACAGGCACTCGGAAATGATCTCGACGCTGGATTTTCTCGCTCCACTCGGGCACAGCCACATAGAGGGTCTGGCCATGGAGTCTGTTTTCGAAGTCCAGAACGGTTGTTTGGAATCGCGCGGCAGACCTGTCTACCGCCACCGTGACACGAATTGGACTGCCCTGACAGATCAGCAGAGGAGCCTCTTCGAGCACGAAGACGAGCGCTCCTTTCTCTATCATACTAAGTGTGGCGGGCCGCGTCACGATGCCGCTCGATCCGGCCGACTCCAGCGTGGCGAGCATGCCTGCCTTCAGGTCTGTTACAGGGACGAGATCGGACGCGCCAAGCGCGTCCGATCCGGTCGGTGTACGGCTAGATGGGCCGATGAGCCGATTGCCCACGATAAAGACGACTACAAGGGCGAGGAGTCCCAAGGCAAGGCTCCGGGCCTCAAGCAACATCGGCGACACGTCGGCTAGGGCTAGTCCAAGTAGGCTCAAGTCGGCTCCTGGGCGCATAGTACGGCGCGCGAAAGCGCTTCAACATAGAGTTTCGGCGACTAATGGCCTCCGGTGCAGGGTGAGGGCTGCCAAACGGAGCTAGAACCCCAGCGAATCCACCGGGAACTTTCCGCTGTGGAACGCCATAATACGAGGTGTGCATGCGCGACTCTGTACCGCGCGCAGCATGAACGATGGCGGCTCGAGAGGGTCGTTCGGAGTTCGGCGCCTCACTGCATCGGCAGAAAGACAGCCGATCCAGAACCAAATATGAGAAAAACTGCATAGCACGAGGAAAATAGAATAGTTACTTCTGCGCGAGCGCGCTGAAGGTAGCACAATAACAGGGGCGGACAGCGCGCGTGCGCTGTCCGCCCTTGCGCATGAATGACAGGATGCGCAGTCCGATGATAGCGTGTCCACGAAGGTGGACACTCGGCTGAAAGCCACAAAGCGATGGACTTCAGTCCGTTGGTTGCGACCGTCGCGATAGTCCGTCGGAATGAATTCAGCGGCTGGGTGGCCGTTGGCCGAGTGTCCATCTTCATGGACACAATGCCGTCAGAGGATCCAACCTCTTGCTTCCATGCTGAGGACAGTCCGACGTGTAATGGGTTTATCGCTCAATAGAAGGCGGATTAGTAGCTCTTCTTGCGCGTCATCATGTTCATCACGAGCCAGATGACGCCCACGACGACCGCGATGACGATGGCGACGCTCAGAATCCCCCAAACAATATTGAAGAGGTAAAGGACCAGCTTTATTGCAAAGAACACCGCGATACAGACCAGGACGATGCGTAGGACAACGGCGGTAGATTCGTTCATAGCAGGGACCCTCCCAAACTGGATGTCGTGAGTGTGGTCGTTTCTTGTAGATAATCTACGAAGCGAAAGAGCGCAGGTTTCATGAGTTCGAAGTTGCCTCCTGCCTTAGCAGCCTTAGAATAGCATCGTTATCGAACACGCAGCCGCCCCATGTGCCGCCACTCACTCCCTGGAGCGCGGCCCAGAGGCGCGTGTCGGCCGGAAGGTCTGGGTCAGGCGCAAGGTCGCTTCTCACCGCTCTCTGAGCGAGCAGCGTGTCGGCCTGGTCCGGAGCAAGCCTCGCCCCATCGGGTCCGACAAAGTTCACAGTCCCTGATAGGGTACCGCGATTGATGATGATCTCGATGACGTCACCGTCGAGCACTTTTCCGATTGGCCCGCCCGCGAGCGCCTCCGGGCCGATGTGCCCGATGCAGGCGCCGGTCGAGACTCCGGAGAATCGCGCATCCGTGAGTACCGCCACATGCTTACCCCAGGGCAGGAACTTTAGGGCCGATGTGAGCTGGTAGACCTCCTCCATTCCCGCTCCCATAGGGCCGCGGCAGATGAGGACGAGCACGTCGCCAGGCATGAGCGGCTGAACGGCTGAAGTTCCATCGGGAGCTCCGTGCGCCTTGATAGCCGCCATCGCGGCTTTCTCGGTGGTGAAGACCCGTGCCGGTCCCACCTTGCGGTAGACGCCGTCGGAATCCACCACGCTCGGGTCGATGGAGGTGCTCTTGATAACCGAGCCCTCCGGCGCAAGATTGCCGACTGGAAAGCAGACCGTGCTGGTGAGTCCGCGCTCCAGGGCTCGATCCGGAGACAGGATGACATCGTTCGGGTCCACTCCATCTTGACCTTGAAGCCTGCTGCGCAGCGCTTGGCGTCGCTCAGACTGCTCCCACTCGTCCAGGTTCTCGCCGAGAGTCTTGCCGGTTACCGTGAGCACAGCGGTGTCCAGAAGGTCCAGCCTCCTCAGGTGCAGCATCACTTCAGGCACGCCTCCCGCGAGGAAGAGGCGCACGGTGGGATGGTCGGTCGGGCCGTTCGGAAGAACGTCCACCAGCCGTGGGACCGCGCGATTGACCTCGGTCCAATCGGCTACCGTGGGCCGACGTAGGCCCGCAGCGAAGGCTATGGCTGGGATGTGCAGAAGAAGATTAGTGGATCCGCCGCAGGCCGCATGAACCACCATGGCATTTCTGATGGAGGCGTTCGTGAGGATGTCGCCGGTCGTGATTCCGGCGGCCTTGAGCCGCAGAACCGCCTGTGCCGCATCCTTGGCAATCCGGAGCCAGATTGGCTGACCCGAGGGCGCGAGCGCCGTGTGGGTGAGGGCCATGCCGAGCGCCTCGGCGACGACCTGGGCTGTAGCCGCAGTGCCAAAGAACTGACATCCGCCACCTGGAGTGGCGCACGCTCTGCAGCCAAGTTCAGCCGCCTCCTTGAGCGTGATCATCCCGTGGGTGAAGCGCGCACCAATGGACTGAATCTTGCCCGCATCCTCTCCGCGACTGGGTGGCAGCGAGACTCCGCCAGGAACAATGATCGTAGGCAAGTCATGCATCGAGGCAAGCGCCAGCATCATTGCCGGCAGGCCCTTGTCGCAGGTCGCCACTCCGATCACACCCTTGCGCGTCGGCATCGAGCGGATTAGCCGCCTAAATACAATGGCGGCGTCGTTGCGATAGGGCAGCGAGTCCATCATCCCCGTGGTTCCCTGGGTGCGGCCGTCACATGGGTCCGAGCAGTAGGCTGCAAAGGGAGTGGCTCCGCGTGCCGCAAGCTCATCGGCGGCGGCCTTCACAAGCAGCCCCACCTCCCAATGTCCGGTATGGAGACCAAGGGCCGCAGGCGTGCCGTCAGCGTTTCGAACTCCGCCCTGCGTGCTCAGGATGAGGTACTCATCGCGGTCGAGCTTCGCCGGGTCCCAGCCCATGCCCGCGTTCTGGCTGAGCCCGAAGAGGTCTCCGCTGGGCCACTCGCGCAACATCTGCTCGGTGAGCGGGAGCGCCCCCGCGCTGCCTGACGCGGTTGTGGCGACCTCATAGAGTGCGACTTCGTCGGTCTTGTTCAAGGCGTGCGGGTCCTCTCGTGCGGTGTCCAGCAAGCCATTCCACGCAGCGCGTCGTGCCTCCTCCGCAGGAACGTACCCCCACTGCACTTCCACAAAGCATGTATGGCAGGAATGCACAATAGTGGTGTTGAAGTCATCACCACGCCGTGGTGCCTACACTTGCGGCGCATATACGCTGGGAGGAGGCGCAAGGTGGGGAACCAATCGAGAGGACTGGGAGTTGTTGGTCTATTAGTACTTGTTGCAACAGTGGGCTGCGGGGGGGGGGGGGGGGGCTGCACCATTCGCCATCGGTACAGTTCTTCGCTCACTTCAAGTCGGCGACAGCTGGACCTATAGTGTATCAGGCAGTTGGGATCCGGTGTCAGGCAGTACATCGAACGTTTCAGGCACCGTCGTTGTTTCGATCGTAGAGGAGCTTGTGGGAGGCAGCACAGTTCTTGGCCGCTCATCCTCTGGTACGCTTACGTTCAGTAGTGGTGGCGGTCATACCACCAGCTCAATCGACTATTTTCTTCAGGACACCACGACCAAGAACCTGCACGTTTACGCTGTGCGCGATGACACTGGCACCGTTTATTTTGTAACGAACTGGCCGTTGCCGATTGATACTCCTGGAGCCTGGGGCATTGGCACCTCATTGGCGACGACGGTGAACTTTGACGATGGTTCTACGGAAACGAGTTCGCTTACGGTAGTTGGTCAAGAAGTAGTTGGCTCGAGTCTTGGTTCATTCACCACGTGGCGCACCTCTGAGGCATCCAGTGGAGGATCAT
>VFKD01000459.1 GCA_009885735.1 bacterium | reverse complement strand
TTCGGCTACTCCATCCAGTTCGAGGGATGGACGCATGACGAGAAGGAGAAGAGGTCGTTCACCACGGAGGACGCCGAGGAGGCGTCGGCGCTGCAGAAAGAGATCAACGACGACTGGTTCAAGTTCGAGCACGGCGTTAAGTTTCGCCTAACGAAGATCGAGCGTGGCGAGGGCGTGGCGCACGCTGATTCCGGAGAGCCGACTTCGAGCCCTGACAGTTTCTTGGTGTTGGCAAACGTCTTCAAGAGCCAAAACCTGATGATCAACAAGCAGGAGAACACGCCGGACACCATGCGATGGCCGCACATCAGGCGAGAGCCGCTGCGCGACTTCTATCTAACTATAACCAGCGACCCGGTGCGGATGCTTGCACGCGTAACGCTTCGCGAGGGCGAGACCGGCTCGGTGGGCATTCCCGGCCTCTACATGACGGACTACAAGGTGCGCTACAAGAAGTTCTTTATGGAGGGCGCACCGGGCCAGTCTGGAACAGTGATGGGCGCCGAGATGGAGCTGACCACGCCGGACGGCAAGGTCATTCCCATGAAGCCAGGACTGAAGTTCGACGAGCACGGCCCTGAGCCGGTGAACCGAGAGATTCCTGGGGTGGCCGGCGCGGTGATGCTGGAGGGCGCAGTGAACGCAGATACCAAGGAAGTCACGGCCCAGTTTGTGCTTCCCGAGGCGCTGCCGAAGTGGGCGGTTCCTGTCTCCGTAACGAACAAGCCGCTCATCAACCTTGTGTGGCTGGGAATCATCCTAATGGGTCTAGGCACAATGATTGCAATGGTTCGGCGAACCATGGAGCTTCGCAAGGGCTCACTTCTGGTGCATGCGGTATCCACCGGCCTCTCGGATGAGCCGATTCCGGCGCCGGTTGTTGCGCCGGTCGCCGCGAAGGTCGCATCGAGCAAGAAGGCCCGCAAGGCGAAGGCGAACGAGGCGAAGACGTAGACGCTTCAAAAAGTAGTGTAGTGCGCACTGCTGTGTCGTGATTCTGGCGAACTCGCATCCTTCGACTGCGGCTCGGAACGGCTGAGCCGCGCTCAGGACGAGCGGATTTGGCTAGATGAACAGAGGTGCAACTGCGCGGACTGACTACGTGTTGATTCGGCGAAGACCGAATTCGTGCTTTCAACAGCCGCGACTTTAGTCGCAGGTGCGGGGGCTAGAGTATCTGCGGCTAAAACCGCTGCTGTATCGCGGCGCCATAATCTGTCACCCTTAGAGAAGCCGCAGCCGTATCGCGGCACCATAATCTGTCACCCTGAGCGAAGCCGCAGCCGTATCGCGGCGAAGTCGAAGGGTCCAGCAGTAATTGTCCGTACGTGTCCGCCCGGATGCTTCGACTACGCTTCCAAACGGCGGAAGATTCGCTCAGCATGACAATTGATGTGGGGCGGCGAGGTAATTCGGGATGTGTTCAACCTCAAACAGGAAACCCTAACCATGCCCCGTAATCCGATACTCACCAGGCGCCAACTCGTTGGAAACGCAGCCGCCTTTGCGATTCCCACCATCGTGCCGAGCGGAGTCATCGGAATGCGTGGCCGCCAAGGGGCAAACGACCGCATAGTGACCGCAGTCATCGGCACGGGCGGGATGGGCTCGAGCCACGTTCGGCCAGATACAGCGGCACTCTGTGACGTGGATGACGCTCACCTCGCCGCCGCTGCCGCGCGCGTGACCAAGGCTGTCCCGATGCTCTACAAGGACTTTCGGCGCGTGCTGGACCGCAAGGATATCGATGCTGTCTTCATCGGCGCTCCAGACCATTGGCATGCGATTATGGCGGTGATGGCGGTTCAATCCGGCAAGCACGTCTATTCCGAAAAGCCCACAGCGCGAACCATTGAAGAGGGCCGCGCTATGCTGAACGCTGCGCGGTACCACAATCGCGTGATGCAGATAGGCGCGCAGGGCCGGTCGAACCCGAGCGCCGCCGCCGCCGCCCGCTACATTCGCAACGGCGGGATTGGCGCTATTGAGCGAGTGGACATCTGGCACCCGGTCAACTTCAGCACGAACGACTTTGGCCTTCCGCAGGCGCCATCCAGCTCGCTGGACTGGAACATGTGGCTGGGCCCCGCACGGTGGATCGACTATCATCCCCTTAGGTGTCACTTCAACTTCCGATGGTTCATGGACTTCGGCGCAGGGTTCATTCGTGACCGCGGCAACCATGCGCTGAATGTGGTGGCTTGGTGTACCGACCTCGACAGCTACAACGGAATCGTGACCTGCGAGGCGAGCAGCACGCCGCATCTCACGGGCTGCTTCGATTCGCCCGCTGCGATGGAGGTGACCTGGAAGTTTCAGAACCCAACCTGGACACTCACCTGGAGCCAGCCGGGCAAGGCGAACGCACGGTTTCCCGGCGAATGGGGCGCTACCTACAAGGGCAAGAGTGACGACCTGGTGGTGTTAGGCGGAGACGGCGGCTGCTCGACAGAGCCCAAGGCGATGGAGTATAAGTCGTCGTCATCCGGCTTCGAGCCGTACATGCATCCCGTTGACGCGGATCCCACTGAGCGCCACCGCCTGAATTTCCTGGACTGCTGCAAGACGGGCAAGCTCCCAGCCACGGACATTGCCATCGGCCACAAGGTGATCCAGCTCTGCATCCTTGGTAACATCGCGAATGTGCTGGGCCGCAAGGTGACTTACGACCTAGCGAAGGAAGAGTTTATCGGGGATGAAGCCGCAAACCGGATGCGAGGAGATTCTTACCGCTCGCCCTGGAAACTGTAGAGGAGGACGGACAGCATGACATACAACACGGTTCTCGGGGAGGCGCTTCAGGAGCCCACCGTCGGCTCGCTTCTGGGGCAGATTCAGCATGGCGACACCTCTGCTCGGGTTACGGCCGTGAAGCAGTCACTTCTCGTGGGTCATAAGGCTATCGTATCGCTCGGCGAAGTGATGTGCGGAGAAGATGCGGCAGCTGCAAAAACGGCTTGGGAAGCAGTGAAGGCAATCTCGTACCATACTAGCCGTCCAGGCGCAGGCGCCGAGCGCGCCGATGCGGCCAAGAGGCTGGGCGACATCGCCGCTTCCAGCAAGCCACGCAGCGTTCGAGCCAAAGCCATCGCGCTGATCGGCGCTATCGGTGCGGCGGAGTCTGTACCGATGTTGGCGAAGCTTCTCTTGGATGCCGAACTCCGAGAGGACGCGCGAATGGCGCTCGAGCGAATCCCTGGCAAGACCTCGGAAGCGGCTCTCAAGGCTGCACAGGACGGCGCGCCTGACGAGTTCAAGGCCGCCATTGAGCTTTCGTTCAGGCACCGTCGAACCCGGCTGAAGGACGTGGGCGTAGCGCGGTAGTCTCGTATCGTGGCATGCGTGTCCCGCGCATGTGGATTCACGGGCGGGACGCCCGTGCCACCGAGAACCTCCTAGCGCGTCCGTCTCGGGCGCTTGAGGGCCGCCGCATCCCGCAATCTGGGCTCTTCGCAATTGTGTGCACCGGGCGGACGGGACGCCCGCGCTCCGTGGGTCGTGCGTGGCATGCGCGTCTTGCTCATGTGGATTCACGGGCGGGACGCCCGTGCCAC
>VFKD01000529.1 GCA_009885735.1 bacterium | reverse complement strand
TCTCTGCATCGTTGTCCGCATCTCCAAACGCGACGGTTTCCGTCCGAGGGATCTGCAGCAAAGAGCACACGTTGTCGAGGGCAGCCGCTTTCGAAACTCCTAGCTGCATGAATTCGAGGTACTCGGGGTTGGTTCTGGCAACCGCCACGTCACTGCCCAGCCGCTCGCGCCAATAGGTCTGCAGTTTAGTAATACTGTTGGGCTTGTCGATGAGAATGAGCTTTGTGGGCGCGAGGCCTCGGAGCTGCGACAAGCTCTCTGCCAGCGTGTAGGGCGAGCCGGTCTGGCCGAGGTAGAACCGGGCCCAGTCGCCCAGATCGGCGAGCATCAGCCGGTGATCTACATAGAAGTTGAGGTGATGGCCCTGCTCTATGCAGAACTCTAACACCTGGTCGGAGTGGCGCGGATGGAGCCGCATGTGGAGCAAGTCTTGCGTATCTGACGGATAGCGCACCACAGCGCCGTTGTAGGAGATGATCGGCGAATCCAAGTGCAGCGCTTGCGCATGCGGCAGCACAGACTCGTGCATTCTCCCAGAGGCGAGGACGCAAGTTACCCCGGCCTCCGACATTCGGCGCACGGCTTCTTTGCTCCGCGGAGATACCCGATGGTGCGGGTCCAGCAGCGTGCCGTCGAGGTCGATTGCCGCAAGGCGAAACGGCGAAGTCACTCCCAATTCCCGTACCTGCTCATGCGCCGCTGATGATGCCTTCGGCAATCTCTCGCATCGTCTTGTTGGCGTGTCGCGCCTGATGGTGGATGTGCTTGAATGCTTCGTCTTCAGAGATAGAGTCGCGCTGCATGAGGAGGCCCTTTGCTCGCTCGACTACCTTGCGGGATTCGAGCGTAACGCGCAGCTTGGCAATCTCATCTTCCTGAGACTTCATGTGACGAAATCTGCGAACCGCAACCTCGATGGCGGGAGCCATTTCCTCCTTGCGGAAGGGCTTCATCAGGAATCCACATGCACCGAGGTCGCCGGCCTGCTCTGCCAGACGAGCATCCGTGAGGCCCGTGAGGAACACGATGGCGCAGGGAACCTGAGCCATGATCTGCTTCGCCGCTTCGATGCCGTTCATTTCGGGCATCTGAATGTCGAGAATGGCGAGGTCTGGAAGATGCTCGATGGCAGCTTCCACCGCCTGTGCGCCGCTCGCGGACTCTGCTACCACACGGTGACCCATGCGCTCGAGGCGAGCGCGAAGGAGTGTGCGGGTAAGAGGTTCATCATCGGCGATCAAGGCAGCTAGGTTCGACATTGCGTGCTCCCGTCTGGGATGGAAACACCAGTTGGTTAGATTATGGGTGATTCTTACCAAAAGTGGGACTCCGATTGTGGATATGCTGATCTGAGTGCGGCCTTTACTGGAGGCTGCCACCGCCAGCCGCCAGCTTCTCGCAGGAAGACATAGCGCTTGCGGCCAATATGCGGTGTGCGCCCGCAGATGCCTCCAGGAGAAACACGTTGAGCAGTTCACCGACATTTGATCACTACCTAAACTATTCCGAGGTGACCGCAGAGATTGCGGCGGCCTGCGAATCGTATCCGCAGCTTGCCGTGTGCGAAAGCATCGGCAGAAGCCACGAGGGACGCGAGATATGGTGCGTCTCCATCACTCAGTCCTCCACCGGCCCGGCGTCGGACAAGCCGGCGTTCTGGGTGGACGGCAACATCCATGCCACCGAGGTCTCTGCAACGTCGGCCTGCCTCTACCTCATCCAATATCTTCTGGGCAAGTATGGGGCTGATGAGAACGTGACCCGATGCTTGGACACTCGGGCCTTCTACATCGTGCCGCGCGTGAACCCAGACGGCGCGGAGCTCTTCTTCTCGGACAAGCCAAAGTATCTGCGGTCGAGCACTCGACCCTACCCCTACGACGAGGAGCCCATTGAGGGACTCGTGCGCGAGGACATCGATGGCGACGGGAGAATGCTCTCAATGCGCATTGCGGATTCGAATGGTCCGTGGAAGCCGCATCCAGATGAGCCGAGGATGCTCATCAAGCGCGAACCCACGGAGGTCGGCGGAACATACTACCGATTGCTTCCTGAGGGAACCTTGCTGAACTACGATGGCGTGTGCCTCACGGTGCCGCAGAACAAAGAGGGGCTCGACCTCAATCGAAACTTTCCCGCGCATTGGCGCCAGGAGGGGGAGCAGCACGGCGCGGGCCCATTCCCCACCAGCGAGCCCGAGGTGCGCGCGCTTGTCGCCTTCATCGCCGAACATCGGAACATCACATCAGGCGTCACATTCCACACGTTCAGCGGCGTTCTGCTGCGGCCCTATGGAACTCAGGCGGACGACGCTTTTCCTGCCGAGGACCTCTGGACCTACGAGACCATCGGCAAGAAGGGCACGGAGATGACGGGCTATCCGGCGATCTCCGTCTATCACGACTTCCGGTACCACCCCAAGGAGGTCATTACCGGAGTTTTTGACGACTGGATGTATGATCACTTCGGGCTGTTTGCATGGACCATTGAGATTTGGTGCCCGCAGCGCGAGGCCGGCATCGCATGTTTCGGACCGGACAAGCCTGCGGAGGGCTATAAGTTTATCGACTGGTATCGAGACCATCCGCAAGAGGATGACATGAAGATGCTCACCTGGAGCGACACGGCGCTCAAGGGCCAGGGCTATATCGACTGGTACCCCTTCGATCATCCACAGTTGGGAGCGATCGAGTTGGGTGGATGGGATCCGATGTTGGCGTTTCGGAATCCGCCGCCTGGGCGGATTGAGCAGGAAGTCGCCAAGTTCCCAGGGTGGCTCGTGTGGCACGCCCTTCTCTCACCGCGCATTGTCATTCAATCCGCGGAGGTGGAACCTCTCGGCGAGGGGGCCTACGTCGTCATGGTGGTGATTCTGAACGAAGGCTATCTACCGACCTACGTCACGAAGCGCGCTCTTGCAACTAAGGTGGTTCGCGGCGTCGTTGCGACTATTGAGCTGGAGGAGTGCGCTCGCTTAGTGTCCGGCAAGCTGCGCGAGGATGTTGGTCAGCTCGAAGGGAGAGCCTATAAGAGCTCCGGCTCGTTTGGCTGGACCAGCGATCCCACCGAGGATCGCGTCAAGGTGCAGTGGACTCTAGTTGGAAAGGCAGGTTCACGAGTGAAGTTAGAGGTGTCTCACGAGCGCGCCGGACGTCAGTCCATCGAACTGATTCTTCCAGAGCCTCAATCAGGACTTGAATTGCTCCCGGATATCACCGATATTCCAAAGTAGAGCGGCTGTCGGCTGCCGCCCAACGACTTGTCACGGCAACAGAATAGGAATAAGATGAAATACGCGAGTGAGATGGCAGTGGGCCTTGATGCGGTTCGAAAGGCGATGGACGTGTGCCGAGCCGTGCGCGCGGAGCTGGTGACCGAGGAGACCATCGCCAAGAAGGACAAGTCGCCGGTCACCGTGGCGGACTTTGCTGCCCAGGCGGTCGTGATTCATGCCCTGGAGCGAGCATTCCCGAGTGATCCGGTGGTCGGCGAGGAGGACGCGGCGGTCCTGCGCACCGAGGAGGGGGCGGAGCAGAGAGCCAAGGTGCTGCACTATGCCCAAATCGCGGACGCCACACTTACCGAGGAGAGCGTGCTGGATGCGATAGATCGGGGCACCTACGCGGGTGGGTCGACGGGGCGGCACTGGTGCTTGGATCCGATTGACGGCACGAAAGGCTTCCTTCGCAATGAGCAGTATGCGGTTGCACTAGCTCTTATTGTGAAGGGTGAGGTGGTGCTTGGGCTGCTCGGCTGCCC
>VFKD01000436.1 GCA_009885735.1 bacterium | reverse complement strand
TCGCCTGCCACAACAGGACAAACAAGGCTGCTGGGCTGGCGCTCGACGTATTCGGCAAGCAAGCCGTCGGCCGTCATCCGGAGGTCTGGGAGAAAGTAGTCCGCAAACTACGAGGACGGCAGATGCCACCGGATGGGCGAAAGCGGCCCGATGAGCGCACCTACGAGGCCGTGTCATCGTCGCTGGAAACGGCGCTGGACCGGGCCGCGGCGGCTCATCCCAATCCTGGCCGCACCGAAACATTCCGACGTTTGACTGGGACCGAGTATCAAAACGCCATTCGCGATCTTCTGGCACTGAAGATCGATGGCGCCGCCCTTTTGCCGCGCGACCCCGCAAGTAACAAATTCGACAATGTAGCCGTAGGCGATCTGTCGCCGACTCTGATGGACCGATACGTCACGGCAGCGCAAAAGATCAGCCGCCTAGCTGTGGGATCGCCGGGGCGATCTCCAGGCGGCGACACGATTCGGCTTCCAGCAGACCGCACGCAAGAGGAGCACGTCCCCGGTTTGCCTATTGGCACGCGCGGCGGGGCGTTAATTCCCTACACCTTTCCGTTATCAGGCGAGTATGAGATCGCAGTCCGCCTGAGTCGCGATCGGAACGAAGATGTCGAAGGGTTGCATGAGCCGCATGAGATGGAGATTCTGTTGGATCGCGAGCGGCTGGGGTTGTTCACCATCCGCCCGCCGCGAGGCAGCGATGGGCATACACAAGTCGACCAGCACCTCAAGCAGCGGATAACGGTCACCGCCGGCCCGCACCAACTCGCCGTAACGTTCTTGAAGAAACCGTCGACGCTGTTGATAACCAAACGCCAGCCCTACGAGGCCCACTTCAACCTGCACCGGCATCCGCGAATCTCTCCGGCGGTCTTTCAGGTGTCGATTACCGGCCCGCATGTTGTGAAGGGGCCGGGCGACACGCCCAGTCGCCGCCGGATCTTTACATGCCGCCCCAAGAATCCCGGCGAAGAAGAAGAGTGCGCTCGACGCATCCTCTCCCGCCTGTCGCGACGGGCGTATCGCCGCCCGGTCACAGCGGAGGATTTGAAGACACCCATGCGGTCCTTCCGTCTGGCCCGCGCCGAGGGCGATTTCGATGGCGCTATCGAATTGGCCCTCAGCACGATCCTGGTGTCCCCGAGCTTTCTGTTCCGCATCGAGCTCGATCCGGCGGGCGCTGCGCCGAAGACCGCATATCCCATTAGCGATGTGGAACTAGCGTCCCGGTTGTCGTTCTTCCTATGGAGCAGCATCCCGGATGACGAGCTGCTCGATTTGGCTGAACGAAAGCAGCTCCACCAGCCGAAAGTGCTGAACGCTCAAGCGCGACGAATGCTGGCCGATCCGCGAGCGAGCACAATGGTAACCAACTTCGCCGCGCAGTGGCTGCACCTGCGCAATCTGGATTCGGCGACGCCCGACTCGCGTTTGTTCCCCGACTTCGACGACAACCTCCGGCAGGCGTTCCGTCAGGAGACGGAGCTCTTTTTCGCGAGCATCATGCGCGAGGACCGAAGTGTGCTCGATCTGCTCACCGCAAACTACACCTACCTCAACGAACGGCTGGCCAAGCACTATGGCATTCCGCACGTCTACGGCAGCCGCTTTCGCCGCGTCACGATGGGCGCGGACCGCAAACGAGGCGGGCTGCTGCGGCAAGGGAGCATTCTAACGGTTACGTCCTATGCCACGCGCACGTCGCCGGTGATCCGCGGCAAATGGGTCCTGGAAAACCTGCTTGGTGTGCCACCGCCCCCGCCACTGCCAAATGTGCCGACGCTGAAGGACAACACCGTGGCAGCAAATCTGACGGGGCGCGAGCGGCTCGCCGAACATCGCTCAAACCCGGCGTGCAGGAGCTGCCACAGCCTCATGGATCCGGTCGGTTTTTCGCTGGAGAATTTCGATGCGATCGGCCGCTGGCGGGAGGTCGAAGAGGGCAAGCGGATCGACGCGAGCGGCGGTCTGCTGGACGGTACCCGGTTTGAAGGCGTAACCGGGCTGGAGCAGGCGATGCGGAGGCGTCCCGACCTGTTTGTCCGAACTCTTACGGAGAACCTGCTGATGTTCGGGCTGGGGCGTGTCATCAATGAACACGATGCGCCTGCGATACGAAAAGTCGTCCGTCAAGCAAGGGCGGGCGATTTCCGGTTCTCGTCGTTCGTCGTTGGAATCGTGAACAGCGTGCCGTTTCGAATGAGGAGAGTGCAATGATCATTACGAAGAATGCTTTGCCGCGCCGGACGTTTCTGAAGGGCGTCGGCACCTCCCTGGTGCTGCCCCTGCTCGATGCCATGATCCCTCCGCTCACCGCGCTGGCCGATACGCCGGCGAATCCCGCGCGCCTGCGCCGACTGGGGTTTGTCTTCATGCCGATGGGGTCGGACATTACGCGGTGGACTCCTCCCGGCGCAGGGAGGCTCGCCGACCTCTCGCCGACTCTCAACCCATTGGGGCGAGTCAAGGACCACATCACCGTTATCAGTAATCTGGAGCTGCTCAATGCGTACCCGGGCACGCATTCTTCGTCAAACTCCGCCTTCCTCAGCGCAGCCAAAGCGAAGCACACGGAGAGCACCGACTACTTCCTCGGCACCACGGTCGATCAGATCGCCGCTAGGCAGATCGGCAAGGAGACGCAGCTGCCGTCGCTGGAACTGGCGATGGATCTGCTCGCGACCGTCGGCCAGTGCGACAATGGCTTTGCCTGCGTCTATCAGAACAATCTGTCGTGGTCGTCGCCCACAACTCCGCTGCCGGCGGAAGCGCATCCGCGCATCGTCTTCGAGCGCCTTTTCGGCGAAGGAGGCAGCGTTGCTGAACGCCGCTCGGCGCTGAAGAAGAGGGCGAGCCTGCTGGATGCCGTAACCGAGGACTTTGCCCGGCTGAGGCGCAAGCTTGGTCCCGCCGACCGCGCACGGGTGAGCGGCTACCTGGAGAGCATTCGCGAAGTCGAGAGGCGCATCCAGAAGGCTGACGCCGATGCAAAGGAGAGCACACTCCGCGATCTGGACCGACCGATGGGCGTACCCGCCTCGTATGCGGACCACGCACGGTTGATGTTCGACCTGCAGGTGCTGGCGCTGCAAGGCGACATCACCCGCGTGATTACGTTTCAGCTCGCGCGAGAGACCAGCAATCGGACGTATCCGGAGATAGGCGTTCCCGACCCGCACCACCCGCTGACGCACCACGGCAACGACCCGGAGAAAATCGCCAAGATGGCGAAGATTAATCAGTTTCATGTGTCTCTGTTCGCCTACTTCCTCGAGCGGCTGAAGGCGACGCGCGAGGGAGACGGCTCGCTGCTGGACCATTCGCTCGTTCTGTATGGCAGCGGGATGGGAAACCCGAACGTTCACGACCACACGAACCTGCCAATCATCGTGGCCGGCGGCGCCGCGGGCAGAATGAAGGGCGGGCGGCACATCAAGTACGACCAACCAACTCCACTGGCGAACCTGCACCTGACTCTGCTGGACAAGGTCGGCGTCCGCCTCGACAAATTCGGAGATAGCAGCGGGAAATTGGCGGAGCTGGATGGGGCGTTGTCGGTGTAGTGAAACTGTGCCAAACGGTAGTTCATCAACCGTGTCGTAAGAAGGGCAGGTCACCATGAATCGCCGGGGTTTTCTCTTCACTGCCGCCGCCTCGGTTTGGGCGGCGCGAGGATCCGCTCAGGACCCGCAGGATCCCGAACCCTCACGAACTCGTGAGGTCGAAAGCCTGGACATCTCACCGGATGGCCGCCTCGTCGCGGCGGGATTCAAGGAGTGCCGCCTGTGCCTGTGGGACCGCCAGACTGGCCGGCAACTATGGTCCCACCACCTGAGCCACGATGGTATGCCGAGCGTACGGTTCTCGCCGAACGGTAAGCTCGTTGCCGCCTCGACGAGATCTACGGATGAGCCATCTGAGTACATCATCGCCGACACATCGACGGGCCGCAAGCGGGAGATGCCAAAGGAGATAAAGATCTACTCTGCCGAGGTCTGCTGGTCATCCGGTGGCGGTCGCCTCCATTCCGTAGGCTTGCGACGGTCGGAAGAAGGGGACGAGATCGAGACCGGTGTCTGCACCGCTGTTCCGGGGTCGAAGGCGTTCACATCGGAGGTCATCGGCGCGATAGGCACAGGACGTGCTAGCTTCGCCTCCGCAACGCGTGACGTGATCCTGACCGAAGATGGGTCGCTCGTCCGGTGGAGTCTCTCCGAGAAGCGCGAGCTGAGCAAGGTTCGCTACCAATCGAGCTCCAACGGACGCTGCAGCGCAGTATCCTCGAACGGGCGGCTGTATGCGGAGGCCGGCGACGTGTTGGAACGCAAGCTCGGCGTTGCAGAGGTCTTCGACACGGCCACCGGGAAGCGTGTCACCCACATAGCCGCCGACGGACACTGGATACGGGCCGTGGCGTTCTCCCCCGATTCGCGGCGCCTCGCCACCGGAGCGGGCAACCGCTCTGTACGCATGTGGGACATCGATACGGGCAAAGTCATCTGGGCGAAGCAGGCGCACACGAACACGGTCCGCGCCATTCGATTTAGTGTCGACGGCCGGCTGCTTGTAAGTGGCAGCGGCGGTCCTGGCAACGCAGACGACGGCGGTAAGCGGCCGCCTGAAGGCGAGGTGATTGTTTGGGAGGCTGCTACCGGCCAGTCCCTCAACACCTTCCGCGACGTCGCGGCAGACCCATAGCCCCGTCGCGAACCTGCGGCTGACCCAGCTTGACAAGGTTGGTGTAAGGCTGGACAAATCTGGGGATAGCAACGGGAAGGTTAAGGAGTTGATTGAGCCGTTAATTGTCTGAACCGGGATTTTCAGGATTTGAGGACTTACCGGATTCTGGTTCAGGACGGAATCTGGTTAATCCCTCTATTCAGAAAATCCTGGTTCAAGTCTGGAGAGAATTGTGGAGGGTGAGCACTCAGAATTGACTCACCGGATTATCGGGTGGGCTATGGAAGTGCATCGCACGCTTGGGAATGGATTCCAGGAAGTGATCTACCAGCGCGCGATGGCGATTGAAATGGCCGCTCAGGGCCTGGGGTTTGTCCGTGAGCATGAGATGGCGGTCTCCTACAAGG
>VFKD01000221.1 GCA_009885735.1 bacterium | reverse complement strand
TGGACGTAGGGCTCACCGGCAAGGACTGGATAGAGGATAACGGAGTCGACGTGTACGAGGTGGGCGACTTCACCTACTCCAAGGCCACGCTCAACCCCATCCGCGTGGTCCTGGCGGTACCTAACGACGCCGCGGTTACTTGCATCAAGGACCTTGAGGGCAAGCGCATCGCCACGGAATATGTGCGCCTCACCGAGCGCTATCTGGCACAGCACGGTGTGAGCGCCCATGTGGAGTTCTCGTGGGGAGCTTGCGAGGTAAAGGTGCCGGAGTTGGTCGACGCTATCGTGGTGAACACCGAGACGGGCAGCTCACTTCGGGCGCACAACCTCAAGATCGTAGAGACCCTGCTGGTGTCAACCACTCGCCTAATCGCAAACCATGCTGCGTGGCAGGACGACTGGAAGCGGGCAAAGATCGAGAACCTGGCGCTGCTACTTCGCGGGGCGCTGAACGCGGAGATTATGGTCGGTCTCAAGATGAACGTGCCGCGCTCTCAGCTTGACACTGTGATGGCGATTCTGCCGTCGCTGCGCAATCCGACCGTGTCGAACCTCGCGGACGATTCTTGGGTAGCACTCGAGATTATCATTGAGGAGAAGCAGGTGCGCGACCTGCTGCCAAGCCTCAAGCGAGCGGGTGCCGAGGGCCTGGTGGAGTATCCACTCAACAAGGTGATCTATTAACTTGACCAGGGGCTCAACCACTCGATGATCGCCCAGTTGCGTGGCTTAATGGCGCATGTCGATGCGACCGGAGTGGTGCTGGACGTGGGCGGAGTGGGCTACCGCGTCGAGGTTCCGAGCCGCTCTCTTCACCATATCCCGGAGATTGGCTCCGAGGCGACGCTTTTCACCGCGATGCTGGTGCGCGAGGACGACATCTCGCTCTATGGATTTCTGAGCCGCTCCGACCGCGAGGCGTTTCAGATGCTGACGGGAGTCTCCGGGGTTGGGCCGAAGGTGGGGCTTGCCATGCTGGGCACGCTGAGCGCAGAGGAACTGGCATCGGCCATCGCGACAACGGACGTCAAGACGCTGACGCGCGTGCCGGGAGTGGGACCTAAGCTCGCGCAGCGAGTCTCGCTTGAGCTTGGAGAAAAGATGGCGAACTGGTCGTTCGAGCAGCGGGCGAGCGGCGCAGCAGACCTGCCGTTACGGTCGGTGTCCGGATCGCACATCGAGGACATCGCGGACGCTCTGGTGAGCCTGGGATATTCGCGAGCAGACAGTCGTCGAGCTGCGGAGCGAGTGGCTTCGGGTGCGGGACCGGATCCAAACGTGTCTGAGCTTATTGTTGCGGCTGTGAATCTGCTCAGCAACCTGGGGCGGCGATGAACACCTACTAACCTGCATTATCGATATAAACTCACGGAAGTTGTCGCTGTTGTGTCAAGTTTCAGGCGGCGAGATAGGCGACCTCGCAGCAACGGTTTATTGCAATCGACAATTGTCTTAGGTGGG
>VFKD01000011.1 GCA_009885735.1 bacterium | reverse complement strand
CCCACCTAAGACAATTGTCGATTGCAATAAACCGTTGCTGCGAGGTCGCCTATCTCGCCGCCTGAAACTTGACACAACAGCGACAACTTCCGTGAGTTTATATCGATAGCAAGCTCATCCGAGAATGCGAAGGGATTGGAGAATTGATGATTCGATTGTGCAATGTACTTCTGCTCCTGGCAATGGCCTGTACGCCGACCCTCGTGTGTGCTCACGGACCAGCTCAAACCGCGTCGCCCGCGGTACAGTTCAAGGAACTGCTGAACATATATGATGCTGTACCGAGCCCTAGGCGGCTCCTTACGGACGAAGAGCGCTTCAAGCTTGTCGGCGATATCTACCGGCACAGATGCCGGATGGCGGTAAGGTTCCTGGAGCTTGCCAAGAAGCACCCGAAGGACCCGATAGCAGTGGACGCGCTTGCGATGTCCGTCTGGCAGGTGAACACAACTCCCTGGCCGTTCGAGCTTGTGGGAGAGGACCCCGCGCGCGGCCCGGCACTTGCTCTGTTGCAGCAAAACCACATTGCGGACGAGAAGCTAGGCGCCGTGTGCAAGCGGCTTTCGGTGGGATTCTGCCGCGAGTTCGAGCCGTTTCTGCGCGCTGTTCTGGTCAAGAGCCCGCATGCGTCCGTTCGCGGTGCAGCCTGCTTGTCGCTGGCGCAATTCCTGAATGGCAGGATGGAGCGGGCTCGCCTCGTAAAAGACGATCCGGCGCAGGCGGGCGAGTTTGGGGAGCTCTATGGCAAGGAATATCTTGCGCGGCTTATGTCCGCAGACACAGTTGCCGTGCGGAAGGAGGTTGCCGCCCTTCTGAAGCTGGCGGGTGACAAGTATCACGCAGAGCTCGACCCTGACGGTGGTACTGTCGGCGAGAAGGCCAAGTCTGCGATCTACGAACTCCGTCAACTGGCGGTTGGAATGCAGGCGCTGGAAATTGTGGGAAGGGACCAAGACGGAGTCGACCTAAGGCTGAGCGACTACCGCGGAAAGGTGGTGCTGCTGGACTTCTGGCACCAACAGTGACTCACCTGACGGGCCCAATGGCCCCACGAGCGGTCGCTCGTGAAGAAACTCGAAAACAGTCCCTTCGCACTCATTGGCATCAACGTAAACGGATACGACTCGAAAGCGCTCAAGCAGGCCATGGTGAAGGAGAACTTAACCTGGCGTTCGTTTGCCGACCCCGGAACAATCGGCATGGGTCCTATTGCCGTGGCCTGGAACTTGTCGACCACTCCTACCTACTACTTGATAGACCACAAAGGCACGATTCGGCAAAAGTGGGTGGGCGCTCCAGGAGAGATGGCGATAGAGTCGGCCGTAGAGCGGCTGCTGAAGGCTGCCGAGCGGGATGCTAGGGCCGCGGCAAGATAGTCCTTCCAAACCT
>VFKD01000093.1 GCA_009885735.1 bacterium | reverse complement strand
CCTTGTAGTAGACGCCGCGAACGTTGCGCTGGCCGCCTCCCTGCGGGTCGAGGTGGCAGTAGGCACAGTCCTTCTTCTCTTTGCGGGCAAATTCCGGCTTTGCCGCGGATGGCAGCGAGGCGGCGACACAGAGAGCGGCAAGGGCAGACAGACCGAGCGATCGAATCATGAGGTTCCTCCGGTGGGTTGCTGACGAGCGTTCAACTATGAACCTACGGCGCGGCCACCATGTAGGTTTCATGGGTCCACTTGCAGGCACACGCCGCTTGCAGGTCGAAGATACCCAGCAGTGTCGTTAGAAGAGCATTTGGAGGTTTGCAGACGTGAGATTTGTCCCTATGGTTGTCGTTGCGGCGGTCGCGGTGTATGCGTCTCTCGTGGTCTCAGCGGATCCGCGTGAGATTGCAGACCCCGCGCGACAGGTGATGCTGCTGGGCCGTGACCGGGCCACGCTGCAGTGGTTCACGGCGAAGCCGTGCGAGTCCATCGTCCAGTACCGTAGGTCCGAGCATCCGTCGGCAACTCCCAGCGCAAACCCGAAAGACAAGGACCCTTGGGAGCGGTCAGACGTAAAGCTGGTTCGTGGTCCCAGCGGCAAGCGAACCTACCATGTGGTCACCATCACCGGCCTCTCTCCCGGCCTGCGCTATGCCTACCGCCTGCAAGATGCCGAAGCGGTACCCACCCTGGCAGATCGCGACTGGGGCGCAAAGGTCCCATGGCGGCGCGAGTATAGCTTCAGCACGCTCGCAAATGGCGGCAGAAAGACGATCATTCGTCTGCCGGTGAAGGTGCTTCTGATGCCGAATGTGGTCGACCTCAGTGGCATGCCAGCAGGCGCACACGCGCCGGAGCCGATGTCGGGCGGGGACATCGAGCGCATCAAGCAGGAGTATGTGACAGCAGAGAAGTTCCTGTTCATCAACAACCATATGCGCGTCTGGATCGACTTCCAGGTGTACGTGGACGACCGTCGGCAGCGCTGGGGCGAGGTTCCAGACGGCGCAGATGCGAAGTACAAGTCATGGCCAATGTGTCGAAGCTATCCTGGTAAGCCGTTCGAGGGGCCTGGAGGCGGATCGTTCACTCTGGTGGACACCAAGAATCTCACGAAGCCCGCATCCGGGCCGCTCGCCGAGAAGCACCTCTACGTCGGCCAGATAGAGCAGGCCCTGCTTCGGCGATGGAATTCCACATCGAATGCGTGGGAGTTCGTTCGCAGCGGCGGCGGTACCTATGGCATCGACGAGTGGCCCCGCGGTATGCCGGCGCGCTCGCAGTACCTTGGAGGCGACGATACAGCCTGGCTCGCAACGCACGAATATCACCACCAGCTCGAGTCGATTGGCGCGCTGTCGCTTTCGCAGCGGGAGGACGACCGAGTGATCTTCAACCACTTCGCGCCTCGCAAGCGCATCGCAAGACAAGACGGTTCGTTCGAAGTGTGGCCGTGGGCGACGAGCTTCAAGCACGGCGAGCACTGGGACGGCATCGCGGAGTTCGACCGGATGCTCACCGACGTTCAGTGGCTGCGCCTGCACTTCGGCGAGACCTTCACCGTCATCGATGCAGACGACGACGGCATTCCGGACGACGACTTCCGCCTGCCCATCGACGAGAAGCGGTTCGGCAGCGACCCGCACAAGGACCGATCCGATGGCAAGCTGGACGACATGAAGAAGCTGCTGCTCAGCAAGTGGGCGCCCTGCGCGCCGCTGACAGCGACATGGAAGAAGCAGCCCCAAGCGCGCACACTGCCTCATCCAAAGAATCCAGACTCGGACGGCGACGGCATCACGGACGACGTGGACCCCTGCCCGCTCTACCCGTGGCAGCCCTTCATCTGGCCGATGACGGCTGTGGTGGACGGCGAATCGGACGAGTGGAAGGACATTCCGCTCGCTGGGTTACTCGCTTCGGGAGAGGTGAAGGTCGAGTTTCGTCAGGCGCACGACCCTGCGGCCTACTACGCCTGCTTCAGGCTGAGCGGACCGTGGGCGAAGCTCTACGTCGCACTGGATCCCGAGGGAAAGGGCTACTTCACCACGCCGTCGACGTATGCATTCGAGGTCAGCGCACCCGACAGCGGAGCGGTCGCATCCCTCAAACCCACCAGCGGGAATGACTGTCCTGGCCTCACCTGGCGAGCAACGACAAACGCCGAGGGCGTCACCACGCTGGAGCTGTCGGTCACGAACCGGGGCAAGAGCCTTTGGTTCTGGGAGGGAGCGGGGCGCGAAGTAGGCGCGGCAATCCATTTGACAACCAGGACCGGCGCACCTCTGAGCCTCTATGAGCCGTTCTCGTTCTTCTGGGCGCGGATGCTGGAGGGGCGGGGGTAGGAGGGTGCGACTGCCGTGAATCCATGGCATGGATTGCAGGGTTGCAGTTTCAGCATTCGTATGCGGCACGGACGGCACCTCCGACTGAAGTCGGGGCGGTGAAGAGCACAAAACCCGCCTGCGCGGGTTCAGGACAGAGTCCACGAAGGTGGACTTCCCAGATACGGCCGCGGACTTCAGTCCGACGGTCAACGGTCATAGGAGCAGGGTTGCAGGAGCAGGGTCGCCTTCGGCACGGGTTGAAACCCGGCCCTGGGTTTGCGAAACCCGCCAGCGCGGGTTCCTGACCCAATCCGAAATGGAGCGCGGGCGTCCCGCCCGCCACGGCAGCAACATAACGCACCACTCCGTAGGGGCTAAGCATCCACCCGGCAACCTACCGTATGCATGCGTGCGTTTGACGTGGATGCTTCGCCCGCGATGGGAGACAGCCTCTGCACCAGGTTGGCGTGGAACGGACAGGCGGGCGAAGCATCCGCTTACGGCCTCCCCGCTCTGGTGGGCGCCTGCTGGTCGGATGCTTCGCCCCTACAACGGCACGGTTGCATTTCCTACGTTCGTGCGCCCGAGGCTGGCGCGCTCCGAAGGCTGCTCACATTCGTTGGGTTCCCCACAACCTTTCGAGCAGCCGCTCCATCTCCGGGTCGTGCTTGCGGAGGTCGTCTCGAATAAAAGGGAAGAAGTCATTCACGCCAAAGAACGCCTCGCTGCACTCCGCGAAGTACTCCTTCTCGTCCGTCATGGCGTAGGCTCGCTCGACGCTGTTCGGGCGAGCGTCGCCGTGCCTTCGCTCAACCGAGTTGTAGTTGCCGGACTCCTTTGCCGCCTTGTAGGCAGCTAGG
>VFKD01000689.1 GCA_009885735.1 bacterium | reverse complement strand
TTCTTGGCATGTGGATTATTAAGGGACAGGCTCCTAGCCGCCAAGTATCTCGACGAGCGCCGCAAGAGTCGTTGACAATTCTGCTTCCGTTGCTCTCCCAATTTGGCCGCTGAGGCGCTTCACAGAGAGAGTTCGCACCTGTCCAGGCTTAGCCCATGTGCGTTTGGGAAGGCCGGACCCGATGACCTCCGAGCTCAGCGGATAGTTGACCTGGGGCTCTTTGCTCGTCAAGGCGATCGCAATCACCGTACCCGAATGCCGGTTGAAGACAGAATCGCTTAGGACCAAGACCGGGCGGCGACCCCCTTGCTCGTGACCAAGAACCGGATCGAGGTCAGCCCAGTAGATGTCACCTCTCAGTATTCCGGCCATTGAGCCAAATCGTACGAGCATCCGAGTTCCGCCTCGGCCTGCTCAGCCGAGGGATTTAGCTTGAGGCACTCCGCCTCAAGTCGGGACCTCCGGGACTGCTTAAGCGTATCCTCGACGGCTATCTGAAAGGCCTGACTTCTGCTCTGAAACACATTCGCAAGCACCAGGCTGTCTATCTGACGCAGAAGATCAGGGTGAATTGAGATCGTGACTTTTGCTGTATTCATACCATGGTCATACCATATGGCGAGCATGAATGTCAATGCAAGTGTCGGCAGCGGGGAATCCATCCTAGGTTGCCACACTGTCGAGCCTGCACGCCCGCCTACTCCATGACGTGAATAGGTATCTCTCCGGACATGAAGTGCCCGCAGCGGGTGCAGGTGCGGGCCGTCATGAAGTTCATGTTGCCGCAGTTGTCGCACCTCGAGTTCACGAAATCACCCTGCGTCCGATGAAGTGGGTCCGCTCCCGCGCCGACCAGCGCGAAGCTCTCCTCGCTGTGGCAGTGGCGGTCCCGCAGCCGGAGGCGCAGCACCTCGTGAAGCTCCAGCGCGCCAGCGTGCTTGGGCTGGATAAGCAGAGCGGTCTGGTTCTCGTTCATGGCCTCGTCTACATCGTTAAAAGTGTTCAGGAACTTCGCAAAGTGAAAGTGGGCGTCCGCGCATCCTGGCGCCGCGAGCGTGGTGCGCTCGAACGCCGAGCGCGCTGCAGCCACATTTCCGAGCTTCCAGTGAATCTGCGCGAGCAGGTCCATAGCATGCGCGAGATATGCGTCGCCCTCCTGCACCTGTTCAAGCAACCCGACCGCCTGCACGAGGCGAGACTGGCTCGCGGCTTGGCGGGCTGCGGCAATGAGCTCGGAGCCGGACGTATTCGACATCGTAGCCATCAGCGCGTCCTCCTAGTGACACCGTCGTCCGCAGTCATTGCGCGGATGCGATATCCGCCTCCCTGCTTGAGACGTTCACAGACCTAAATGGGTTACTCAGCGGCAGAACCTGGATCCTTAACCCGTGCCAACCAGGACCGCGCCGGTCCACGTCTTCTCGGCCGGCATCTCTTCACTACTTAGAGCCTACAACTTTGGTTTCGGTTCACTCGCCGTCGTGTTGCGACTTGCCGAAACCGAATCGGGTACAATACGCGCGGTCTGAAGCCCTGTCGTTCGCGGTGTACCGACACCCCTGTCTTGCTATTGTGCTTCATTCTACGCGGTCGATTGTGAGAATATTCACAACAACGGAATTCGGGAGGCGCGCATGCTGAGCGGCTATCTGCCCATGCTGGTGATGTTGGTGTTGGCAACAGTCATTGCCGGCAGCATGGTGATAGGTTCGTTCTTCCTAGGGCCAAAGAAGCCCAGCCGCTTCAAGTCCGAGTCTTACGAGTGCGGAATGACGCCGGTCGGCTCGGCCCGCGAGCGTTTCCCCATCAAGTTCTACTTGATCGCAATGTTGTTCATCATCTTCGACATTGAGACCATCTTTCTCTATCCGTGGGCAGTCACCTTCCGAGATTCCGTCAAATCCGTAAAAATGTTTTACCTGGCCGAGATGGGCGTGTTCGTGCTCATCCTGTTCGTCGGCTACTTCTACATCTTGGGGAAGGGCGCTCTGGATTGGGACGAGGGCCGAGAGCCCGAGCCGGTGGCAGATCCGAGCATTTTCAAGCCCAGGCCGCCCATCCGATTTGGCAACGAGTACTCCGGTCCAATTCAGATAGCTTCCAAGTCTGAATCAGGGACACCCGCGACCTCAGCGGCGGCGGGACCGGGGAAGCGTCTATGACCGCGATCGCTGAGGCGGTGGAGCGTGCAGAGGTCGGCTTTCTGCGGGACGCTGTGCCTGGCGCCGTTCTTGACGCCTACGAGTTTCGGGGCGACACGCGCATAGTGGTTGCTCGCGAGCAGATTGTCGAGGTCCTGACGGCGCTGCGAGACTCAGAGGAGTTTCAGTACAACTTCTTCTCCGAGTGTTTCGGTGCGGACTACCTGGATGTGGACACCGGCGGTACGATTCTAGGCAAGCCGCACAGGTTCGAGGTGACCTACAACCTACTTTCGCTGCACGACCCGGCGACTGGAACGGGCAAGAACACGCGGATTTTCATTAAGGTTGGTGCGCCCGAGGATGATCCGGTGGTTCCGACCGTCGTCTCGGTCTACCGAGGCGCGGAGTTTCCGGAGCGCGAGATCTACGACATGTTTGGTGTGCGGTTTTCTGGCCATCCGGACTTGCGACGCATCCTGATGTCGGACGACTGGGTGGGGCACCCGCAACGTAAGGACTATCCCCTGGGCGGAGAAAAGGTGGAGTTCCCCGGCGGCAAGCTGGGACCGTCGGTGGAAGATCGAGTGGTTCAGCACGCCGGAGAGAGCTTCTCCGGCAAGACGGCGAGCGATATTTGAGCGCGATCGACACCCGAGAACTGAATACCGCTGCCCTGGCCGAGAAGGGCGTAGCCATCGATGTGGTGGACGACGGCACCATGATTCTCAACATGGGTCCGCAGCATCCCTCGACTCACGGTGTGCTGCGTCTGGTGCTCGAGTTGGACGGCGAGACCATCATTCGCGCCACGCCCCACATGGGCTACGTTCACACGGGCATCGAGAAAGAGGGCGAGTACCAGACGTACATGAAGGCGGTCACGATCACGGACCGCATGGACTACGTGTCCGCCCACATCAATAATCTCGCTTACACGCTCTCCGTAGAGAAGCTGCTGGATGTAGTGATTCCGCCGCGCGGACAGTATCTGCGGGTTGTCCTCTCAGAGATTCAGCGGATCGCGAGCCACATGGTTTGGCTCGGCACGCATGCGCTTGACATCGGGGCGATGACGGTGTTCTTCTTCGCCTTTCGAGAGCGCGAGAAGTTGCTGGACCTCACCGAGATGATGTCCGGCGTGCGCATGATGCCGAGCTGGATCGTTCCCGGCGGCCTGCGGGGCGACACGCCGGAGGGCTGGCTGGAGCGCTGCAAGCAGATTATGGACGAGCTGCCGTACCGCATCGACGAATACGAGACGCTTGTGGACCAGAACCCAATATGGCGCGAGCGCACTCAGGGCGTTGGCGTTTTGGCCGTGGATGAGTGCATGCAGCTTGGAGTGAGCGGGCCGACGCTGCGCGGATCCGGCGTCAAGCACGACATCCGAAAGTCGGAGCCCTATAGCAGTTTCGATCAGTTCAGCTTCGAGATTCCGGTCGGCAAGTACGGCGATGTCTACGATCGGTTTCAGGTACGAATGTCCGAGATGCGCCAGAGCCGCGAGATAGTGAAGCAGGCGATTGAGCGAATGCCGGATGGACCTATCAATGTGGACGACCGCAAGATCGTTCCGCCGCCTCGGCACGAGCTGGACAGCTCGATGGAGGCGGTTATACACCACTTCAAGCTCTGGACGGAGGGCTTTCACCCGCCGGTTGGAGAGGCATACGTGCCGGTGGAGTCTCCGAAGGGCGAACTTGGCTTCAACATCATCTCGGATGGCAGCAACTATCCGTGGCGCATGCACCAGAGGCCGCCGTCCTTCATGAATCTTCAGGCGCTCAGCCGCATGTGCGAGGGCAGGCTGATTGCAGACACAGTGGCGATGATTGGCAGTATCGACATTGTTTTGGGTGAGATAGACCGGTAGACCGAACCACTGTCGGGCTGGCTATGCCGGCCAGTCGACAGCAATCCGCTCGCCCTGAGCGCTCGTCAGCCCCACCGACGAGCACTCGAAGGGTGGGTTACCGGTGTAATCGTCCTTCGACTCTGCCACGGTGCGGCTGTGGCAGGCTCAGGACGAGCGGGTGTGCGCTTAGAATAAGCGGTGGTTTAGTGGTAACGGGATTCTTTGGACGTGCGGAGGGAGTGGGGCTTGCCCCACCCATCGATAGTTTTGGGAGAACTGCTCGTTGGCAGAACAGACACAAACTGCAAACTCGACGATCGGCGCGGCACCCGCCGCGGGAAGCCATCGCTTCTCCGCGCAGGCCGAGGCCGAGCTCGCCGAGATCGTGAGCCACTACCCGGAGAAGAAGGCTGCGATCCTGCCCGGACTGTGGATCGCACAGCGCGAGTATGGCGGCAGCCTGAGCGCGGCAGCTATTCAGGAAGTGGCGGACAGGCTCGAGAGGCCGTTTGTGGAGGTAGAGGGGGTAGCGACCTTCTACACGATGTACAACCTCCGGCCGCGAGGCAAGCATCACCTGGAGGTCTGCACCTGCCTAACGTGTGCGTGCGTAGGCGCCTACGATGTGGTGCATAAGATCGAGCACAAGCTGGGCATTAAGCCGGGGGAGACGACCAAAGACGGAGCCTTCACGCTCTCCGAGGCGGAGTGCCTCAACTTCTGCGGCGCGGGCACGGTGATGCAGGTGGGCGACAAGTATTTCGGCAACTTGACGGCGGAGAACATCGAGGCCGTGGTGGATCAGCTTAGGGCTTCCGAGGAGCACACGCCTATGAAGCTGGCGGATGCGATTGTGAAGCTGCACCTATCAGCGGGTGGGTAACGGGGCCTAAAGGCGGGTGCCGCAACCGGCACACCCTACGCAAACACGCAAGGCCCGTGCGTAGGGCGCAGGGCTTGCCCTGCCCAATTCCGTTCGCCCTAAGCGCGATTCAGCCGCATCGAAGCGCAGTCGAAGGGTGCGTAGGTGTCTAGTGCGGGCGTATTGAGGTAGGCGTGCGGCGCGGGTTAAAACCCGGCCCTGAGTTTGCGAAACCCACCTGCGTGGGTTGAGGATGTAGTCCGCGCAGGCGGTCTTGGCAGGTACAGCCGCGGACTTCAGTCCGCGGGGTAGGCGAAAGTTGTTGTTGGCGGCACGGGTTAAAACCCGGCCCTGAACCTGCGAAGCCCACCTGCGTGGGTTGAGGAAGTAGTCCGCGCAGGCGGACATTGCAAGTACAGCCGCGTACTTCAGTGCGCGGGGTAGGCGACAGTTGTCGTTGGCGGCACGGGTTAAAACCCGGCCCTGAGTTTGCGAAACCCACCTGCGTGGGTTGAGGAAGTAGTCCGCGCAGGCGGACATTGCAAGTACAGCCGCAGACTTCAGCGGGGTAGGCGACAGTTGTCGTTGGCGGCACGGGTTAAAACCCGGCCCTGAGTTTGCGAAACCCACCTGCGTGGGTTGAGGAAGTAGTCCGCGCAGGC
>VFKD01000050.1 GCA_009885735.1 bacterium | reverse complement strand
GCTCGAGATCATCGGCGGACTCTCCGTCTGGGAAAGGCTGCCGTTTCTCGGCCATCAGGAGGCTGTCGATCGGATTCGGAGGTCGATGAGAGCCAATGGGACGGATGCGACCAATGGGACCAATGATCGTGTTACTGAGGTCATTGCGTATAACGATCTATCGCTTCTCTTTCCCGATGGCTCTCAGACCCGGCCAGACATCTCCATCTTTTGTCGAGAGCCCGACGAGGACGAGACCGATGTTACCCTTGTGCCCGAGGCTGTGATCGAGATTCTCAGCAAAGGTTACGAAGCCAAGGACATGCGGGTTGGCGTGCCCTTCTATCTTGAGCAAGGCGTCAAGGACGTGGTGGTGCTGGACCCGAGGTCAATGAAGGTGTGGCACTTCCGCCATGACGGCACGCGCGACCTGGTTTCGCCGGTAGAGATTGTCCTCGAATGTGGGTGTGTCTGCACGGTGTAGGCAGCATGTGCCCAGAAGATCGTGAGTTCCCTGCCCCGACCGATTCGTGAACGAGTTAATGATGTTCGGATAATCGTGAACTCAATATCGCGTCGGATTCCCCCGGCATAAATGCCGAGGCTACTGAAAAGAACGCCGCTGAAGCGGCCTCCAATCTCAGCCCGCGCAGTGGGGTTCTTATCAGTAGCCCAGCGCTTCAGCGCTGGGAATGTGAGACGTGGTCAGGATCAGTTTCAGTTTCCTTGAATACGATATTGATTCTACTTTCATCAGTGTGTGCTCTTTGGAGGCTGCACACGAATTGATGAGGCTAACTGCTCGTCATCGCGACTATCGCGTTGAGCGCCTTGCTCTGAAGAGGCCTTCCGAGCAGACCGCTCAGGTAGGTGGAGGCCCTCACGAGTCCGTCCAAGCTGTATCCTGTCTCAATGCCCATCCCGTGAAGCATCCACACCAGGTCCTCGGTGGCTAGATTGCCCGCGGCTCCGGGTGCAAACGGGCAGCCGCCCACTCCCCCTGCCGCGCTGTCGAAGACGGTTACGCCTCGCTGCATTGCCACCAATACGTTTGCCAGCGCACAGCCGAATGTGTCGTGGAAGTGGCAGGCTGTTCTCTCGATGGGGAGCACAGGGGCGATTGCCCCAAGCACTGCGGCAATCATGCCGGGCGTTGCACGGCCCACGGTGTCGGCAATGCACACCTCGTCCACACCTACCTGCACCACCCTTCGCACGACCTCCAGCACCTGCGCCGGAGTGACGGCGCCTGCATAGGGGCACACAAAGGCGGTCGAGACATACGCGCGCACCCACAATCCGTTCGCCCGAGCCTCCGGGACCATTCCTCGGTAGACTGCTATGCTCTCGTCGATGCTCATGCCGATGTTGGTCTTGCAGAAGGTCTCACTTGCGGCCGTGAAGAGCGCAATCGACTTGACGCCGCAGGCAAGCGCATCGTCCAGGCCACGCTGGTTCGGCGTGAGCGCTATCAGTCGCCTGCCTTGTATGTCGCCAAGCTGGCGGAACACCTCGGCCGACCCGGCCATCGACGGAACGCGGTCTTCTCGAACGAATGCACCCACCTCGATGTCGCGTGCTCCTGCCTCCGCAAGAAGGCGCACCAGCTCAGCCCGTTTCTCAGGCGCAACGATGACCGCTTCGTTCTGAAGCCCGTCTCGAGGACTCACCTCGACTATTCGAACCCGTGACGGGAGTCCGGCCAGCGCAGTATAGGGTTTCCAGCTGCTCTCAAGCTGTGTCAATTGCTTGCCTCCTCCCGAGAAGCTTCGATCACTGCGACGAGCGTTCCGGCCGCCACCCGATCGCCCTTCGCTACACACAGGGATGTCACCCTTCCTGCGAACGGCGCCTCTACGGTTGCTATCACCTTCATGGCCTCCAGGACGAGGATACGGTCGCCTTGTGCCACACGATCGCCGACTCCGACAGCCACATCGGTCACCACTCCGAGCATCGGCGCGTGGAGCGCGCCGGATGACGAACTCGCGCGTGGAAATGCCTCGGACCGATTTGGTTGTCCGAAGCGATAGACCCTGCCTTCGAACGAGACATTCAGTTCGCCATCGACTTCGGCGACGGCCGCTTCAAACTGCCGAGCTTGTTCGCCGTCCGAAGTCACTCGCAGCTGCATCACGCTGCCTTGTGCGGCGATCAATTTGACCCGAACTGCCTCACCTGTGGGAAGGTCTACGCGCCATTCGTCGCCATCCATTTCTGCGCCGAGGTGGACCCGCTCGCCGAGGATTTCATATTCGCTACGCATTTCGCCAGCTATCTCCGGCAGCCCACGGGCTTGGTCTGACAGCCTGCGCGACTGCTGCGGTCTTGCGCAAGCTGGGTTCGCATGCACCAAACACGGAAGCAGCCACAAAGACCTCATTTGGCACACTGCCGCTCTCCGTGCGAAGGTCTGTCCGGCGGTCTAGGAAACCGGTGTCGAAATCGCCAGCCGCAAACACAGGGTCGCGGCTGATACTCAGAAGGTAGGGGATATTGGTTCGCACGCCCAGCACATGAAAGTCGCGAAGTGCCGTCTCAAGCCGCCTGTGAGCAGCAGCGCGATTCTCCGCGTGGACTATGACCTTTGCGAGCATAGCGTCATAATAAGGAGAGACCTCCGAGCCCTGCTCCACGCCGGAATCGACGCGGATGCCGGGTCCTGCTGGCGGTCTCCAGACGTGCAGCTTGCCGATGCTGGGAGCAAACTCGTTCGCGGGGTCCTCGGCATAGATGCGCGCTTCGATGGAGTGTCCTCTCGAATGCACGTCATCCTGGGCGATCAAGAGCGGCTCGCCTGCGGCAATTCGAAGCTGAAGGGCCACGATGTCGATACCCGTACACATCTCGGTCACCGGATGTTCCACCTGCAGCCGCGCGTTGACCTCCAGGAAGTAGAACTCCTGAAGTCCGTCCGTCTCTTCTGAAACGAGGAATTCGGCAGTGCCAACCCCTACGTATCCCGCTGCAAGCGCCGCTCGCACGGTGGCAGAGCACATCTCAGAACGCACGATCGGGTCGAGCCGAACCGCAGGACTCTCCTCAGTGACCTTCTGGTGCCGACGCTGGAGGCTGCACTCCCGTTCGAAGAGGTGAATCACGCTCCCGTGAGAGTCGGCAGCGAACTGCACCTCCACATGTCTTGGCCGCTGAATGTACTTCTCCAAGAGCATACGCCCGTCGCCGAATGCTCGCCCCGCCTCTTTGCGGGCCTCCTGAAGCTGTGCGCCAAACTCCGCGGAGTTGGATACCACTCGCATGCCCCGTCCGCCGCCACCGGCGGCGGCCTTAATGAGAACGGGGTATCCGATGCCGTTTGCCGCCGCGAGAAGAGTTGAATCCGCCTGGTCGGAGCCGTGGTACCCTGGTACCGTTGGTACTCCGGCCTTGATCATCAGTTCCTTCGCGCCAACCTTGTCGCCAAGTGCGCGCATCACTGCGGCTGGCGGTCCAACAAACGTGAGGCCGGCCGCCTCGCACGCATCGGGAAGCTCCGCTCGTTCCGAGAGGAAGCCGTACCCAGGATGAATTGCGTCTGCACCCGATTCCTTCGCCGCGGCGATGACCCGAGAAACATCAAGGTAACTTTCCGCTGCGGGAGCGGGGCCGAGCCGGATGCAATAGTCTGCGAGACGAGTGAATGGTGCGTCTGCGTCTGCATCGGAATAAGCCGCCACGGACTCGATTCCGGACTCGCGGCACGCACGAACTATGCGCACCGCCACCTCTCCTCGGTTTGCCACAAGGAGGCGCTTCATGGGCCTGCCGCTAAGTCGCGCCGTCTGCGCATCCCGCTTCGATCTCTGCCATCTCGGCCTCGGAGAGATGCCATCCCATCGCCCCCACATTGACTTCCGCTTGAGCAGCGCTGCGCGCGCCGACAATGGCGGAGGTGACGCCTGGGTTCATGAGGGTCCACGCGATTGCGAGCTGACCCACAGTTTTCGAGTGCCGCTCTGCGATGGGTCGCAGCCGTTCGACTAGCCGCAGATTGCGGCACAGAGCGGGCTCCTGAAAGAGCGGATCGCGGCGCCGCCAGTCGGTCTCCGCCACCCTCGCCATGTCGAACGTCCCGCTTAGAAGGCCGCCCTGCATCGGGCTGTACACAACGACGCCGGTTCCATTCGCCCTGCACCAATCGATCACGCTCTCGCTCTCGCGGCGGAGCAAGCTGTATGGCGGCTGAAGAGAGTCTACGTGGTGAAGCGCCTCGCATCTCTCGAGCAGCGGCACGTCGAAGTTGCTGACACCAATCCATCGGATCTTGCCGGCCTTCTTTGCGTGAACGAGCGCCTGCCAAGACTCCTCCACGGGGGTGCCGGAGTCGCTATCCGGCCAATGGAGCTGGTAGAGGTCGATTGCCTCGACCTGCAGCCGCTTCAGGCTTGCGTCCAGCTCCTTCGCAATGGCGTCGGGCCGCAGATCGCTGCGCATCACCCGGTTGTCGTCGAGCACTCGACCGCACTTGGTCGCCACGATCATCGAGGAGCGATCGACCCTCTTTAGCGCTTCTCCGACGATTGTCTCTGAGTGCCCGAGGCCATAGACCGCAGCAGTGTCGATCCAGTTGACCCCAAGCTCAACAGATCGCACGATAGCCGCAACCGAGTCCTCGTCGTTCTGTCCGCCCCATCCCGCTCCGCCGGCTGCCCATGCGCCAAACCCTACCGTGGATATCTGCGGCCCGTCTGCGCCGAGGGGTCGATTCTCACGCACAGTGACAGTTCATTCCGCCGTACACGCCGCCTCGATCTCCGCCATCTCAGCTTCCGTCAAGCGCCAGTTCATCGCGCCCACGTTGTCGTCCACCTGGGCTGGATTACGTGCGCCCACGATGGCGGAGGTCACTGCCGGGTTCATCAGCGTCCACGCAATGGCAAGCTGGCCCACAGTCTTGGAATGTCGCTCGGCAATGGGCCGCAGCCTCTCTACGATCGCAAGGTTCTTGGTGAGCTGAGGCTCTAGGAAATAAGGGTTGCGCCGCCGCCAGTCGTCCTCGGCCAGCCGCGTCACGTCAAACTTTCCGCTCAGCAGCCCGGCCTGCATGGGGCTGTAGACGATGACGCCTGTGCCGTGCTCAAGGCACCAGGGCAGCACGGCCTCGCTCTCTCGCCGCAGGAGACTGTAGGGTGGCTGAAGCGAGTCCACATGGTGCAGAGCCTCGCATCGCTCCAGCAGCGGCACGTCGAAGTTGCTCACTCCCAGCCAGCGGATCTTCCCAGCCTCCTTGGCGCGAATAAGTGTCTGCCAAGACTCCTCAACAGGCGTGCCGGAGTCGTTGTCCGGCCAATGGAACTGATAGAGGTCGATGGTCTCTACCTGGAGCCGCCTAAGGCTGTCGGTGAGCTCTCGCTCAATTCCCGCGGGACTTAGGTCGCTGTATGGCATGCCCTGCTCTCGCGGTACTCGGCCACACTTCGTGGCGAGGATGACTGACGATCGGTCAATCTGCTTGAGCGCTTGCCCGACCACGACTTCCGAGTGTCCAAGGCCATAGATCGCGGCCGTGTCGATCCAGTTGACGCCCAACTCCACCGAGCGGACTATTGCCGCAATCGAGTCCTCGTCCTTCTGCGGTCCCCAGCCCACCAGCCAGGGTCCGCCAGCGGCCCAGGCGCCGAATCCGATAGTGGTCAGCTCGGGCCCGTTCTTGCCCAGCGGGCGCGTTTCGTGTGTAGTCGTTGCCATCCTAGAGCCTCGCATTCCCAGACATTGTGGGTTCCAGCACCCCTGTTGGCCGCAGCCCATGCACCATCAATCCTGCTCGCCCAATCGATTGGCCTGCAATCTGCGTGTTCCGCGGATCTCGATATCCCACCCGCACCAGCCGGCGCCACTTGTCCGTGCCGTTGATCTCGGAGCCGTGGACTGTGTAGATGCTGAAGGCGACCACGTCCCCTGCCTCTGCCGGACACGGCACCGCCTCTGCGAGGCGATAGTCTGTGGTCGGCAGGTGAGGCGAGCAGGAGGTGTCGTCAGGATTCTTGAGAACATGCTGCAGGTGGCCCTGCTTGTGGCTGCCTGGAATGAACTTGAGGCAGCCGTTGTCGAGCGTGGCGTCGTCCACGTGGACGATGGCGTCCACAAACCCGAAGCCCTCGTGCTGGTAGAAGGGCGAATCTTGGTGCATCGGGAAGGGCATTCCGGTCTCGGGGGGCTTGCAGTGAAGCGTGGTGTGGTGAAGCTCCACATCTGGGCCCAGTAGGTCGGCCATCGCCTCGGCCATGCGTGGGCTGGTCACCGCGCGGCACCACGCTTGGGAATAGAAGTGAAGGTCGTGCAGGTGGGTGAGCTGCGACTTCTTCTCCACGTCCGGGCTCATGTAGACCTGCCGCCAGGGTCCGCTCCAACCAAAGTTCGTGGTAGCCCAGTTCTGGATGAGTGAGTCCAGCTCGTCGCTCATCGCGGCAGTCTCCACTTTCGAGTAGACCTGCCGGATGCGTACGTAGCCGTTTTCATGAAAGAAGGCGATCTCGTCGGGCGTGAGCATGGCAAGGTCTCCGTGTTGTGCGGGCTTTTCGCCTTCGGCTTCTATAAACCCAAGCGCCATTCCTGCCTGAACATACTACCCGGCGAAGTTTGGCGGCCTCTTTTCAAGAAAAGCAGAGATGCCCTCCTTGCCCTCGGCGCTCACCCTAAGCGATGCGATGCACGCGGAGGTGATCGCGGATGCTTCGTGCGGTGGCTTCCCTCGAAGGCTTCGCAGCAGCTCCTTCACGGCCGCGACCGCGTTCGGTCCAGCTTTCTCGACCTGCGCGAGGCGCATCTCGACCGCCTCGTCGAGAGCAGCAAGGGGAACCACGTCTTGCGCGAGCCCGAGCGAGAATGCTCGGCTGGCCGAGAAGCGCTCCGCAGTGAGGAAGAGGGCGCGTGCGGCGCCGACTCCAATCTTATCGATGACATAGGGGGCGATCACAGCCGGAGCGAGGCCGAGGCGCACCTCGGTGAATCCAAAGACTGCCTCCTCGGCTGCAATGCAGAGGTCACATGCGGCGGCCAGACCGGCGCCTCCGCCCAGCGCGGCGCCATGGACCCTGGCCACCGTGACTTTGGGCGATTCGTAGATCGCAAGGAACAATTTGGCGAGCTGGTCGGCGTCCGCGCGGTTCTCGGCTTCGGTCATCGAAGCCACTCTGGCCATATAGCCCAGGTCCGCGCCGGCCGAAAAGGTGGGACCCTCTCCGCGAAAGAGGATTGACCGGACATGCGGATTGCCGCCGGCTCGGATTACGGCTTCGAGCAGGGCGGCAATCAGCGAGTCGTCGAGCGCGTTGTGGGCATCAGGGCGGTTCAGCGCAAGCGTCGCCCTGGAGCCCTCGATACTCTCAGTCAGGTGCGGATGCAAAATGATGTCCATCTCGTTGCCGTTACGAAGCCCTATGTGCGGTCGCACACACACAGACACTAGCTACGTGCTCCGGGCGGCTTTGCGCCGTCGGCCTGAAGTCCGCGGCTGTGTTTGCCAAGTCCACCTTCGTGGACTCCATCCTCAACCCGCGCAGGCGGGTTTTGCATTGTCAGCGCCGGGTTTCAACCCGTGCGTCAATCGCGCCGGACCTCGACCGTCATCGTGCCGACAGGGCGCACTCCCGACAGCCTAGTCCAGCGCTCCCGGCGGAACTCTGAACTCGGTGTCGCCATAGAGGGTTTGGATATAGTTGATCTGCCCCACATGGTAGATCATGTTGAAGCCCGGAAGCGTCGAGAGTATGCGCCCTCTGACCTGTCCGAGGTATGGATGGTCGAACCTGCGATCCAGATCTGCATCACTAAGGCCGCGTATGGCGGCGCCTAGCGCGGCTGCGCTTGCCTTGAGCTGCTCCTGGGCCGCCTCGGATGAAGCGAAGAGAGCAGCCGCGGGATCGGTTTCACCTTGTGTTGGAGGGGCCTCCCCTCGAAGGATAGCGGCTGCCCCGAAGTTGACTCCAACGCACTCAGCCACTTGGTCGTATGTGCTGCGGCCCGTGCCGCCCTGGCCTGCGTCTGGCGCCCAGGTAAGGCGGTCCGCCACGGTGTTTGCCACGGTGAATGCGAGAATGGAAGCCTGCCACTCAATGTTTCCGGCTAGGGACTCTTGTGCGCTCATATAGGTCTCTCCAAAGTAGTTTTCTGAATTGGGAATCTACAACCAGGTGGGCGGAAGGTGGAACTCCGAGTCGCCATAGAGGGTCTGGATGTAGTTGATCTGGCCGATGTGGTAGGCCGTGTTGCGATATGGCATCTCCATGAGAGTATAGCCGACAATCGGGCCGCGTTTGTGCTGATATCTGGCTTCCAGCGCCTCACTTGTAAGGCTTCGCACAACGTCTGCGAGCTCCGCCCCCACGCTGGAGACAAGCTCAATTGCTTCGGCGAGAGTCGAGAACGGACGCTCGTCGGAACCAGAGCCATCAATGGCGTCGCCCTTTAACAAGCGAATGATGTTGCGGTTTGTTGAGATAACCTCCGCAGCCTGGTCCAGCGCGCTCCTGCCCAGGGCGCCATCGACGCCTGGCGGATGCCAGTCCAGGTGCTCCGCCCTCGTTGTCTTGAGAGTATCCGCCAGCGCTGCTGAGATTCGTTCGAGGCGTGAGGCCTGATAGTCTGCTGC
>VFKD01000077.1 GCA_009885735.1 bacterium | reverse complement strand
GCGAATAGACCCCAATGTGATCGAGGGCCCTACGTATCACCGCCTCCGCCTCGTCGAGCCTGTCTGCCCGTTCGAGCAGGACCGCCTCGCGCCACCAGTTCGGCTGGCCAGCAAACTCCTCCTCGATGGGCGCCGGACCCTGAAGCGACGTGAGGATCACCTCCGCCGTGTTCATTGCGAAGGTCATGTGCTCGCGGTCCGCGGTCCCTCGGGGACGACGTGGACTGCTGTATAAGTGGTCTCGGTCAAGTCAAGTCCTTCGTATCGCTATGCAGCAAAATACTGACTGTGAGCGTATCCACAGCTTGTGTTGTTGAGGATGCCAGGGCAGAGACACTTGAAAGATCGCGCGGATGAGTTCATCACAACAGGACTAAAGTCCTATTCGCGCTTGCCTCCGCCGTGCCTATGATTAGCCTGCTCGTCACGATCGATTCGCGTTCGAGGAGGTGCGGTCATGGTAAAGGTCGTTTACGTTGTCGGATTCGTTCTCGTTGGACTAGCCCTCTGGCCCGCAGTCATTGCCACTGCCTGTCAAATCGCTATTCTGCTTGGGGGCAGGCTTGGCGAAGAGATTCGCATGGGCAGCCCGAACGTCCTCTTCCTGTGGAAGTACATCATTCCCGGCGTCCTTATTGGAAGCGTGCTCAATGGAATTCTGGGCTCAATGGCGATTGGAGACCCCTGGAGTCGTCCCGACTACAGCTTCTATCTCATGGTTCTTGCGTTCATGGTCGGGCTGCCGCTCATTGTGATGACCTTTGCGTTTGCGCATCTCGCGTCTTTCACGCATTGATAGACTATCTGAACTGCGACCAAGAACGCTCGGCGCAAGAGCGCGAGCATCTCGCTGCCCCGAGAAACGATTTGGAGGTGCATTGATGGTTACACTTGCCTATATCCTAGCATTCGTCGCTGTTGGACTTGCTCTCTGGTTCGTCGCTCTCGTTGCTGTCTGGAAGGTCACAGACCTCATTGGGGGACGGTTGAGTGACCAACTGAAGCTGGGTGGTGAAGGCAATCTCGGCCTAGCCATCTTCACAATCCGAGGTGCAGTGATTGGCAGCGTGCTCAATGGCACTCTGGGCTATTTTGCTGTGGGCAACGCATGGAGTCGACCCGACTACAGCTTCTACATCGTGTCGGCTGCATTCATGGCTTGCGTGCCGCTAGCGGCGTTGACGTTTCTCTTCGCGGCAGGCGAGTCTTCGTTGCGGCCGCTAGGCATCGCGAATCCGAGCACAACGTGGCGCGCGAATATCAACTTGGAGGAATAGCTGTGACCAAGGCTGTCTACGTTGTCGGATTCGTTCTCGTCGGCCTTGCCCTTTGGTGCGCGGCAATCGCGATTGCCTGCAAGGTCGCTGTACTTATCGGCGGTAATCTGGGCCGGCAGATCGGCTCGGGAGACCTAACACTTTGGGCCCTGATGTATTTCTTCGTTCCCGGCGCTCTGATTGGCAGCGTGCTCAACGGGACACTGGGCTCAATGGCTGTCGGCAACGGATTGAGTCGGCCCGACTACAGCTTCTATGTGATGGCGGTTGCGTTCATGGTTTTCGTGCCGGCTGCGGTGATCTCGATTGCATTCGCGTGGGTGGCTCAATGGTAGATTCGCACCGCACGTGCGTGGCACAGAGCCTCACCATAACGAGATATGGGATTGCAGTTGAATTGAATTCGACTCGGCGCAACCCTCTATCACGAACTACCGCGATTGTCGCCTGATCACTCTTTGTGTACCTGAATGTTTCCCGACCGGATCGCGAACCAGTCAGCCAGGCCATACGCGGCAGGTGTATCAAGCAGGAAGCGAGCGAACGGATTTCCAAGGGTCCAGAGAGGCGAAGGATCGATGATCATGTAGGACTCTCGATCCGTGTCGGACGCCTTGAATCCTTCTCCGCTGTCTATCAGCTTGATAACGTATCGTGGGATGAACGAGAAGCCGGCGGAATATACATTTCCCGACAGGTAGACGCTCTTGCCGTCCGCGCTGAACTCGGCCTGGTCCACCTCAATGGTGAGATTCTGGGCAGAGTCCGGGTATCGCCACTGGCCGGATCCAGACACGGTTCCGTTCGCGTGCCTCACGACGTGGATGGATGCGTGGGCGCCGTCGCTCGCCACATAGCCTGCGGAGACGATGGGTTTGCCTTGGCCGAAGGCAAGAGTGCAGCTCAGGGCGAATAGCAACGTACAGAATAGCGCGACGGACCGTTTCATGAATCGTCTCTCCAGGATGTTTACACGTGGCGCGATGATGCCACGGTCATAGAGTTGTGCGTGCATGCGTCACCTTCCTGCGAAAGGTGTGCGGCGCGACAAGGGAAGGAGGCTGCAATTGCCCAAGATGCCTGCCTCAGTGCGGCTAGTATTCGTTGGAATCTGGGTGATCTTCGCGGCGTCCGCTGCGGCCTCGCCTGCATCACCACGCGAGCGGCTCCAGTTCCCAGACACGGTCAAACAAAGTCCCTACTCCACTCCCGCGAAGGTCTGGAAGGACTTCGACCCTCGGCGTGAGCATATGGATGTCGAGACGACATGGGCAGGAACCGAAGCGGGAATTGCGTATCGCGAATTCTACTTCACCGGCGAGACTGCGAAGGGCGTGCCTGTGCGAGTTTATGCAATGTTCGGCGCACCAGCGGACGCAGTTAAGCTGCCTGCAGTGCTGCACATTCATGGGGGAGGACAGACGGCCAGCAAGCTTTGGCTCACCTTCTGGGCGAAGCGCGGCTATGCTGCGATGAGCTTCAACTGGGGCGGGCGCTGGGAGAACCGAACGGAGTTTACAAGGTGGGGAGCGCTGAAGCAGGGCAACCACCTTGATGCGATACCCGGTCCAGTGGCGCGCCCGAACCAACGTACCTCTAGTTGGTATCACTGGGCGGTGGTCTCTCGCAGGTGCCTTACCTACCTGGAGAGGCAGCCGGAGGTCGACCCAAAGCGAATGGGAATCTTCGGCATCTCGATGGGCGGGACGCTCGTCTGGCCCATCGCCGCCTTCGACAAGCGAGTGAAGGCTGCCTGCGCCATCTATGGCAACGGCTGGGACACGAACCCGGCAAGCAAGCACGAGCCCGACCCAGCAGAGGCCGACCCAGACACTCAGTTCTGGCGCAAGACGATGCAGGGCGAGGCCTACGCGCCGTACATTCGGTGCCCGGTACTGTTCCTCAGTTCAACAAACGACCACCACGGCAAGATGGACCGCGGATACGACACTCTGGCTCGGATGCGAGCGGAGAATCGGCAGGTGTTCACGCCGCGCTACAGGCACCACATCGAGCCGGAGCAGGGAACCGCTCTGCCGCTCTGGATGGACACCTGGCTGCGCGGCGCGCCGAAGTGGCCGAAATCGCCGTCGGTCAAGCTCTTGATTGGAGCAGATGGGGTTCCGGCGCTCGTCGTTGTGCCGGACCGCGCTAAAGAGGTGACGCGCGTCGAGGTCTTCTATGCCCTGCAGAACACCAACCCTGTGTCTCGATTCTGGCGGAGCGCCGAATCGCATTCGTCGGGAACCAGATACACTGCGTCTCTGCCGATTCTCGATCCCAATCATCGACTCTATTCGTTCGCGAATGTGTTCTACAAGTCGGGGCTCTGCCTCAGCTCAAACCTGGCGGAGATGGTTCCCGCCGAGTCAGGAGCGGCCCGAGCGACAGATGTGCCCGACCTTCTCATCGACGGCGGTTCGACCGACTACGCCGACTGGTACCAGACTGCTGCCTACACCGATCCAGTGGACACGTTCAAGTACCTCCGCTCAGCATTGGGGCCAGACGGCGTGAAGGGGTTTGGCCTTGCACCGAGGCTCGGGCAGGTCATCGGCATCAGCACCCACAAGGTCGGCGACCCAAAATGGCGCGGTCCGGCGGGAGCGAAGCTGACCTTCCAGGTCCTGAGCATGAAGCCGAACGTGCTGGAAGTCGCCTGCGTTGAGCGGGACTTCGTCGTGGGGATGAAGACGTTCAAGGCGCAGGTTTCGCTTACAACAGCGGCGAACTGGCAGACGATCAGCCTGTCTCACGAGCAGTTCTCCACCGAGAGCGGCGAGAAGCTCGCGGGTTGGAGCAAGGTCGAGAAGATGGAACTGAATAGTCCAAGGTGGGACGGCGAGATGCCGTTGTTCGCGATGTTTCGGTGGGAGCGCTAACGATGGAATACACCGTAATCTACGAGAGAGGCCCAGCCAGTTGGGGAGCGTACCTTCCAGACCTTCCCGGGTGCATCGCCGTGGGAAAGACGAAACTGATAGTGCAGAAACGGATCCGAAAAGCGGTTGCGATGCACCTTGCAGCCATGCGACGGGATGGCGACCCAATACCGGAACCGACGAGTGAAGCTGAGAAGCTCACAGTAGCTGCACGGTAGTACGACGTGGCACCCCGTGGAGAGAGTCACCGGGAGGACGGTGGTTCAGCGGTCCAATCCACCCGCGGAGTGATGGGCGGCGAGCCGTGCATTCGAGACACTAGGATTCCAGTCTGGCTTCTGGTCTCGTACAACAGTCAGGGCCTTAGTGACAGCGATCTGCTTGTGCAATACCCCTCGCTTCGTGCTGCCGACCTGACCGCCGCGTGGGAGTACTTCGCCGTGAACTTCGAGAGCATCCACCGGCAAAACGCACGGCACAGGGCCGCGTGAACCGCCACAAGGTACTTGCAAACGGCAATCTGTCCTCGGCACCTGTGGTCACGTACCAACGTAGTGGCCACGTAGCGACCTCGCGTCTCGATCTACTGAGTCTATAGATGGAATATCCGCCCATCCACCTCGTACGACCCAAGGCATAAGCCGGCAACCACCAATCCCTCAAACACTATCGTCCCGGATTGCTAGTTTACTCCTCCACAGACAAATGACGTGTCGTCAGTTGTGAAGCGAATGGCCCGAAAACACAGGCATGAGCCAGATTCGCTGGTCTGCTACCACACATTACCACAAACTACTCCGTGCCCTAGAAACACAGTCGTCATAAGCCACCCTCAGACGAAGAAACTCTGTTGGATTACCACCGAAAAGTCCGAGCTTGTAGGGAGCCCAATCCAGGCCCGCCCTCTCGACATCCTGGACTACCTGAGCCGATATGGGACAACTGGCCTGCCCTCTGTACCTGTATCCAAATGCACCAACAGGACCCCATAGGCTCCGCCCGGACTGTCTTGACCGTGCTTCTAAATGCACTAGACCTAAGCAGTACTCGAGCACATCGAAGCCATTAGTGTACTCTTCGTCACTCGGCACGTAAGATAGGAATACTTGGCGCAGATTGTCATGCAAGTAGTCGCTCGCGGGCACGTAGAACTCCTTTTTCAATGCTCTATTCATAAGATCGCGATCTAGTACATTGCCAGGATGCAGGGCTATTGCTGCACTCTCTACTCCGATTGGCATTCTTACCTTGACTGATGCAAGTAGGCAGATTGCTCTGCCTATGTTGCCGCCGGCAATTGCGGCAATTCCTGCCGCGTAGAGGAGTCTCAATGTCGGATACTGTTGCCACGGCGGATACACAACCCGTGGTTGAGACGCAGAGGGGACCCTTGAAACGCGAGACATACATTCGGCCCACAGCCTGTCGTGACTTTCAGTACCCCAAAAACATCCGGCGATAATCAGGCCCTGCAGCAAATCGACAGCGTCGTGATAATCGTCGAGCACGGGAAAAAGCTCATCGGGATGTTGGACAGCAACGGAAGACTTCGCCACAAGTGTTGCTTCAGTAGTGGAACACGCATCGATCAAGAGATCGTGAACGCGTATCCGTTGCGTCTCGTCTGGAAGGTAGCGCTTCAACCTTGCTACGGCAACGGCCGTCGAGAGAGTTCCTGATCCTGAAAGGTCGTCAAGCGCAGACACCTTCTCTCCTAATTCAGTAAAGAAAGTATCTGCATCTCTAATTGATAGCACCTGAGCCCATCGCGCCTCAGAGAGCTCCTTCGCGGTTCCTGATAGACCATTCCTGGTGGTCCAGTAGGTCGTGAACCGATGTGAGGGAGTTGCTCTGAGAGCTTGTGCCAACGCGACGTCCGAAGCTGCAGACCAACCGCAAACGACTAGACCATACTCATCGAGGATTTGTGCCAGAAGAGCGTCCATTTGGGGGTCGTAGGTGGACAGCTCCTCCGGTGTATTCCGGATACTCGTCTCCAGATAGTCGCCATGAAGCTTAATAATTGTGCAACGAGAATGTGCTAGCGGTATTGCATGCTTCAACGCATCTGCTGTGCTTAGGACGGTTGGTGTAACACCAACGTCAACCAGTGCGATCTCAAGCAAGCGGTCGAAATTCGTGGTCATGATGACTCGAATGTGTCCGCTGGTCACCATGGTTGCTATGGCTGTGTGTGCTTTCGTTGGAAGCTTGAGACCCTGTAGACGCTCATCGTCTGTAGGTTCGAAATACGCACGCAGCTTTGCGTTTCTCTCGGCGGGTGACTTGGCAACCGTCTCAAGCAGTTTGTCATAACGCGGCGCGTCGCGATATGTATCTTCATACCACTTCTCTGGCTCGTGCCCGCAATCAGCGCCTTCAAGGTGCGCAATCTGGTGAACGAGATCGAGCACAATCTCCCATCCTGTTGGGATTCCGGACGAGCGTGATACGCCAGAGCCCAGCAGCAGGGCGAACACGCCTTTGCTGGCGTGGATAGAGAAGGCAAGCGAGAGAAGTGGTTGGATCATGTTTCCCTGCGTTCCGTTATGAATGCCGTCCTTGTGTCCGTCTCAAAGTTCGTATACTCTACGAGCATCAAAGTGCTTCACTATACGACCAGCCTCATTATCAAACGTCTCTGGTGATCCCTTCGCTCCGTGCAAATCCGCACTTAGCACGGAGTATACATCACTGAGAGACGGAAAGCGCGCCCTGAAATCCACAGGGAGATTTGTCGAGTACTCCTCGAGTGCTTGTACTGCGGAAAGTCCATTGGTCACCTGGGCGTATACCCATTGCTCAACGAGCGTTCGTAGCAGAAACAGGCCGGCGAGAGTCTGCCCACTCTGATGTGCAACGATCGCGCCTGAGAAGTACTTCTTGACGTCATTCGGGATAATCGGTGGCACTTCCACATACTCAATTGGAGCCCGTCCACAGAGGGTAAGTTTGGGTCCTATCCGCCGAATCAGGAAAACCTCGTCCTTACCCTTGCATGACTGGCACTGGTAGAACAACACGAAGTCCTGGATTAACTGGTTCTCAGCGGTGGTTGCCTTGGTCACGGTTTGAGCTGTCCGGTCATCAATTCCGCGAGATGGATTATATGCCTCTCGTCCCTTACAGATGCGACAATACATCTTCACGCCTGGGAGCACAACTGATAGCGGCCTGAATTGCTCTGTGTACTTTCTGTCAACATCCTCAAGTCGTTGTATTTGCCAAGACTTGTTGAACGTCGTCTGCTCCAAAGCTTTTATGTTCGTATCTAGTGCAGGTGGGCCCGTGTCCGTACGTGTTTCGGGAATGAGGTCGTCAGTTCCAAGAGTGATGTATTGGTACAAGTGCTTCTTCTCAAGAAGGTCCTTGATCGCGCTCGAGATTCGCCCCACGTATTCGTTCCGTAGCGTATCCTGGCGCTTCTGTCTCGCTTGACTGTCTTTCCTGAGGTCCATGTGTGGTCCCATGTTTGGCGTGATTCCTCGTTATGTCGGGCATCGGAGTTGACATCGCATGTTCACTTGCCTTCGAAGTCACGATTCGCGGCGTCGCCTCAACCATCCTGCCGACGAGGACCAGAACAGCATCTCCGTGCTCTTCCTGAGTGCACCTTCTTTCGGTGCGGAAGCAGTTCCAGAACCTTCACACAGGCTGTGCAGACCACCCTACCGACCTGTTTCCAACAGTTCTCACCCCGACAACTACTTCGGCATGACTGTCCGTACAGGACCGTCCGACACTCGGAATGAGCGCAGAGAGAGTTTTCAAGCGATTGTTCGGAGCAGCGATAACGAGTACGGCGATTAGGCGTCCGGCAAGGTTCTGCTGATGCCTGATGCTCCTATCGACCGTTACGATGACGTCGAACGTGCTCTCTGCTACAGACAACAGCGCGCCATTGGCGAGATCCTGCCATCCCATCTGCCTTGCAGTACTCACCGTGTGGCCGCTAAGTTGATGCCGCAAACGCGCTGGGACGCAGTGATCGAGGAGAATCCTCACTGCGCGCGCGGCTCATTTAGGAGTCGGGCGAGGGCTAGTTCGAGTGCGCCTATCGCTTGATCTCGCGACACTCCTTCGAAGTCCTCTAAGAATTCGTCGAGTGTATCTCCGCCGACAAGATAATGCCAGAGATTCGCGATTGGAACCCTCGATCCGGCAAAGCAAGGTGTGCCGCTCATGCGGTCCGGATCGATCGACACGATTCCCGCGCGCGGATCGCCTTCCGCAATCTTCTGGCCACTTGTCGAATCACGCACCTGGAGCGTCGCAGCTGTCACAGCCATTGTCGCTTCCTCCGCGAACATTATACGACTCTTCCACCTAGAACTTCGAGTTTCTGTCGGCTCGCTCTGCTGCAACGGACGGAGTGGGTTTGCGACAGCCCAGTCATCAACAACTGCAACCGGAATTTACAGTACTCTTCGCTTCGCGCAGCCGACCTGATCGCCGCGTGGGACTACTTCGCCGCGAACTCCGGGACCATGCGGCAACCTGACGAAATAGATTAGGAGCCGAGGAGCGAGATAAAGTCGTCTACGGAAAGATCGGCATCGGCCAAAATGGTCTTGAGTAGCTTTGGGTGGAGAATCTTGCCCGCATGGCTGGGGACGGTAACTCGCCTAGATTGCTCGCTGACGTAGATAAAATGACTGCCGCTCGAACGAGCGCAAAATTCCCACTTCACAAGGACTTTTGATACCTGAGGCGAGGTCACACGCGGAAGGCGAGGCCTCACGCAGCTACTTCGACTGTCGTGATGCTCATCGTTTGCGCTGTATCAATTGCCTCCCCGCGAGCGATCCTGTCTTGGAGATGGAGCTGGATTGCATCGCAAAGGTTTTCCATGATCTCTTCGTACGTGTCGCCTTCCGTGCAGCACCCCTGCAAGGAAGGACATACGGCGACGTAGCCGTCCAGGTCCTTCTCGATGACAATTGGAAGGGTGTATTGCCTCACGGTAGTCTCACTTTCAAAATTGCGAGTTGGCAGGTGTTTGCCTGGCAGGACCCTAGAATAGGCCACAACCGATGTGGCGCGATCACTCCAGATACGTGTAACAAGTTCAATTTCGGTCCCGATCAACTGTAGTCCTGCCTCTGCCGGCCCCCAATAAGCGCGCGCTCCTTCGCTTGCGCGTCGCCTCGTGCCCGCAGGATGCATTGAGGCGGACCGAAATCAACGAGCCTGTCGGTTGCCTGGCGCCTATCACCTGACCCTCGACACTTCACGTAAGGCGGGCGACACGGACCTGCAACACCTGCGCTTTGTCCTAGCCAGGAACCCCTCTCGCCTCAATCACGGTATAACGAAGTGGCGAAACCACACTTCGCCTGCAGGAGCGCACGCCATTGAGCGCGAATGCAATCTATTGTGAGTCTGGGTACACGCATAGCCACGCAGATCCACCACAGGAGTTCCAACCGTTGACATCGATCTCTCTCGTTCGCGCAGCGCTAGCCGCCTCAGCCTTGCTGCTCACCTTCTCCAGCCCTGCGCATGCCCAGCTTGGCGGCGGCGACTACATGACGGCTTCGCTCAAGCTGCCGGCTAAGTTCACCGTCGGCAAGGCCGCCGAAGTGGTGGTGGTCCTCAGCATCGACGAGGGCTACCATGTTCAGTCGAATGCTGCCAAAGACCCCTACATCCCCACCAAGGTCACTCTCACCGGACCCAAGGGCGCCAAGATCGGCAAGCCCCTCTTCCCTCCGAGCATCACGGCCTCGGTCGCGGGAGACACCATTCCAGTGTTCGAGGGGACCGTGGAGGTGAAGGTGCCTGTCACGTTCGCCAAAGTGCCTGCCGGCCCGCTGAAGTTCAACGTCAAGGTGGAGTACCAGGCGTGTACCGACAAAGCCTGCTTCCCGCCTGCGGAGGCCACGGCCTCTGCCACGATCGGGCCAAAGAAAAGTGAGGCTGCCCCTCCTTCGGCAGGCCCGGGCGGTTTTGGCGGCAATGGAGGCTATGTAACGCTGAGCGCATCACTGCCGAAAGTGAGTGGCGGAACTCCGTTCGAAGTAGAAGTGACGCTTAAAGTAAAGGCCGGCCACCACATTCAGTCCAATAATCCTGCTAAGGATTTCATCCCAACCGAATTAGTAGTAACAATGCCTCCAGGATTCAAAGCCGGCACGCCCAGGTTTCCTCCCCACGTCATGGCGAAGGTGGGTTCATCTACCATCCCCGTCTTTGAAGGCGATGTACGGGTCACTGTGCCGGTGACGCCGCCGGCCGTGGTTACCTCCCAGCCGGAGATCAAGCTGACACTGTCGTATCAAGCGTGTGATGACAGGGTCTGTTTCGCGCCCGAAGAGGCAAGTCTCAGCGTCTCATCAGCAGGCGTGTCGCAAGCGAATGGCAGTGGCCAAGCGTCCACTCCGAACGCAATCACAGAGGGAGTGCCCGGCTTCACGCTCACCAAGATCGCACAGTTCGTACCGCCGGCTGAGTTCATCAAGTTCCTGAAGACAGGCTCGATTGCGAAAGACGCCGGGGTCGGAAAGCTCGAGAAGGCGCTCAGCGGCGGCAACCTTGCGTTGGCGCTCCCTCTCATCTTCCTGCTGGGTCTCGCGCTGAATCTCACGCCCTGCGTCTATCCCATCATCCCGATCACTATCAGCTATTTCGGCGGTCAAGCGCAGCAGACGGGCCGCAAACCCATCGTCCTCGCGATCTTCTACGTGCTCGGCATGGCGCTGATGTACTCCGCACTCGGCGTGGCAGCGGGCCTCACGGGCGATCTGTTCGGCAAGCAGCTTCAGAACCCGGTGGTGCTTGGGGTATTTGCCGCGGTGATGTTCGCGCTGGCGCTCAGCCAGTTCGACCGGAAGAACGGAATGCCCATCTGGGAGTTTCAGCTTCCCGCCGGCCTTCGGAACAAGGCGCAGAGCAAGAGCGGCATTGGCGGAGCGATGTTCATGGGCCTCATGGTGGGCGTGGTGGCCGCGCCGTGCATCGGCCCCGCCGTCATTGCGCTGCTGCAGTGGGTGGGCACCCAGAAGAACGCCCTGCTGGGTTTCGTGGTCTTCTTCACCCTTGCGGTGGGCCTTGGCCTGCCCTATATCTTTCTGGCCATGGCCTCGGGTTCCGTCAAGAAGCTGCCGCGCTCCGGCGAGTGGATGATTGCCGTCAAGCACATCTTCGGCGTTATCATGATCTGGATGGGAGTCTACTACCTGGGCACGGTTCTGAATCTCATTCACCCTTCGGCGGGCAAGATCGCACTGGTCGCAACCACCGCGCTCGGCGGACTCTACCTGTTGGCTTTCGACAAGGCGGGCGCGCGCGCGCCCAAGTTCTTCGCCTTCAAGCGAGTGCTCGGACTCGCTGGAATAGGCCTTGCCCTTTTCATCAGTAAGCCCGCGCCGCCGGAGACTATTCAGTGGAAGCCCTATTCCGAAACGGCGCTGGACGAGGCTCGGAGCGCAGGCAAGAAGGTCGTGATCGACTTCTCGGCCGACTGGTGCGCGCAGTGCAAGGAGCTCGAGCACATCACTTTTGCAGACAAGGCCGTCGGCGCCGAGGCCGCCGATTACGTGGCGCTTCGCGCAGACATGACGAAGTTCGATGGGCCGAACGGCAAGAAGTGGCAGGCGCAGTACGGCATCAAGGGATTGCCGACCGTCGTGCGGCTCGTCCCATCCGGATAACCTGAAACCCGGTGCATAATGCGACCGGCAGAGACTGAAACAACACACCCAACGAGGAGTAGACTATGCGCTTTCGTTCCGTCCACCTAGCGGCGCTGCTTGCCGTAGCCGCACCCGCCGTTCATGCCGATGTTAAGCTGAATCCGCTCTTCACGAGCGGCGCCGTGCTGCAGCGGGGCATGCCCGTGCCCGTTTGGGGCACCGGATCCGAAGGCGAGGAGGTCACAGTTCGCTTTCAGGGCCAATCGCACAAAGTCTTTGTCGAGCAGGGTAAGTGGCGCGTCAATCTGCGGCCCCTTAAGGCGGGCGGACCCTACAGCCTGCTGGTGATGGGCAAGAACAAGCTGCTGATCGACGACATGCTGGTGGGCGAAGTCTGGATATGCAGCGGCCAGTCGAACATGCAGTGGTC
>VFKD01000264.1 GCA_009885735.1 bacterium | reverse complement strand
ATCGCGCAGGGGAATGAGAGGTCCAGCGTAGCAATTGCTAACGGCGGCGCCGTTGAGTCGATGCGGACTATTACAGACGATGCGCGCGAATACATCCAGGCGGCGGATGGATTGAGACAGGTTGCGAATATGTCGGTGGTAGTACCGGATGCAGTGGCAAACAGCGCTGACCTTCTGGTCATCACCTATAGCGCGACGGCTATCGACTTCCTGGCAGGAACGGGTGATTGGATGAAGCTTGTGGTGACCGTTGATGGGACCGCAGTTCCACCCACAGACACCGGTTACTTTCAATTCTGCAGCAGCAGCACGTGGAACTCGCTGTCTCATCAGTTTGCCGTTAAGGTGCCCGCAGGATCGCACACGGTCAAGGTCTATTGGCAAGTCTTCGACGAAGGCGCCGCTGACCCATTGATTGGCCTGATGGAGTCCAAGACGCTCAGCGTGCAGAGGCATAACTAGGCTCTCAACCTGGCCGCATCGATAGGACCCCGGCTCTCTCCGAGCCGGGGTCCGTCCTCATTCCAGCTCGGTGGGGGAGTATAATGTCCTCGGCGCCCTGCTGCACTGCCATTCGCCCCGAGGAGAATCCATGCCAGCCTCAGAATCTCAACAGCCGGGCTTCACCTGGCTCGTCTTTGCCCTTATGACGGTGGTCTCGTGGGGCCTCTACGGCATCTTCCTGCACACGGGCCAAACCTCCATGGGCGATCCGGTGAACGGGCGCTATAAGGCATTTCTCTTCGTGGGGCTGGCCTATTTCCTCACTGCCGTGCTGGCGCCTCTCGCCATGCTGCTCATCAACGGGGCGAGCTGGAAGATGCCGGCGCAGGGAATGACCTGGTCGCTCATCGCGGGCATCGTGGGGGCCATCGGCGCATTCTGCGTGCTGCTTGCCTTTGGAGCCAAGGGCTCGCCGCCTGTGGTCATGTCCATCGTCTTTGCCGGAGCGCCCATCGTGAATGCCGTTGCCGCAATTGTGATGCACCCCCCGGAGGGCGGCGTCTCGTCAATTCGGTGGCAGTTCTTTCTTGGAATGCTCTTGGCAGCCGCTGGTGGCTGCCTGGTGACCCTCTATAAGCCAAACCCGCCTGCCCTCAAGAAGCCCGTGCCGGTTGCGGCCGCCGCGCCGGATCGTTAGCCCGATTCACTCATGAACATGCCAGCGCGTCGGCGTTCCGGTTTAAGGTCGCAACAGGGCAGGCCTGGATTCCCGCTAAGGACATGCGGGAATGACGTCCTAGTAAGGTTCCCGCTAAGGACATGCGGGAATGACGCCCTGGTAAGGTTCCCGCTAACGACCCCGATTAGGGGCGTAACGGGGGAGGACTGGGTTCCCGCTAAGGACATGCGGGAATGACGTCCTAGTAAGGTTCCCGCTAACGACCCAGTTTAAGGTCGTAACGGGGCAGGCTATGCGGGAATGACGGTGCGGAAAGGCGGGAAAGACGGTTTGACAGTGTGTAGTGCTCTCCCGATTGACGTGTATGTTCCAGGTTAGGGTCACCTCGGCGCGAGCCCTTCATGTTTGATCCGCCGCGAGATCGCGACCAACTTGCCGCGATTCAGCTTGAGCGCCTAAACTCGCTGGTCGATCGTGTCATTGGGGCCAACCCGTTTCAATCCCCTCGCCTCGCCGCGTTTGCCGCCGGACCGCGAACGCTGGACTCGCTCCGCGCGCTAGTGCCGCTCACCTGCAAGGCAGACCTCGTGCGTGATCAAGCGGAGAACCCGCCCTTCGGAACGAACCTCACCTTCCCAGTTTCCGCATACACCCGCTACAACCAGACGAGCGGCACCAGCGGCGAGCCGCTTCGCTGGCTCGACACTCCAGAGAGCTGGGCCTGGATGGTGAAGAACTGGGAGGCCGTCTTCCTCGCGGCGGACGCGACGGCCGACGACCGCGTCTTCTTCGCCTTCTCGTTTGGGCCGTTCCTCGGCTTCTGGACCGCGTTCGATGCTGCCGAGAACCTCGGCTGTCTCTGCATTCCCGGAGGCGGCCAGAGCACGTCGGCACGATTGCAGAGCATTCTGCAGAACCGCGTCACCGTGGTCTGCTGCACGCCAACCTATGCGCTCCGCTTGGGAGAAACTGCGGCAGAGGAGGGCATCGACCTGGGCCGCTCCGCGGTGCGAGCCCTGCTGCTGGCAGGCGAGCCCGGAGCGAGCGTCCCGGAGACTCGGCAGCGAGTTGAATTGCTTTGGCCAAGAGCGCGTGTCTTCGATCACCATGGCATGACCGAGGTGGGCCCGGTTTCGTATGAGTGCCCGAAGGTAAATGGGCTGCTCCACATCCTCGAGGAGAGCTTTATCCCGGAGGTCATCAGTCCGTCCACACTGTCCACCATGTCCACCGCGTCCACCATGTCCCCTCACTCCATCCACGGCGAACTCATCCTCACCAACCTGGGCCGCGTCGGCTCGCCCCTGTTTCGCTATCGCACTGGAGACCTGGTTTGCACCGACGGCCGTGCGCCGGATGAGCCGTGCGCCTGCGGCAGCGTGGAGATTGGCCTAAGGGGCGGCATCCTAGGCCGGACCGACGATATGCTAGTCATTCGCGGCGTCAACGTCCACCCGTCGGCTGTGGAGGCGATTGTGCGGCGGTTCGCCGAGATTGCGGAGTTCAGGGTCAACGTGCGTCCGGTTCGCTCGCTGCTGGAACTTGCGGTGGAGATCGAGCCTGTGCCAAACTGCTCCAGCGGCGAGCGACTCGCGGAGAAGCTGGAAGGCGCCCTTCGCGAGGCGTTGAACCTGCGCATTCCGGTTGCTTCAGTGCCACCTGGAGCGCTCCCTCGATTTGAAATGAAGGCCAAACGCTGGATTTATCACCAGGCGGGAAGCGCTTAATGATGCCGAGCCTTTCACCCCCTTTAGGGGGCCGGGGGGTGAACGAGAGGAACCAACTAATGCTGCTGCGCCTAGAGGGAGTCTCGAAGTCCTATGCCGCCTCGGCGGATTCCCCGGTCACTCCTGTCCTCTCGAAGATCGACCTGGAGGTCGCAGAGGGCGACCTCGTTGGCATCGTTGGCCCCTCGGGCTCAGGCAAGAGCACGCTCCTCAACATCATCGGCTCTCTCGACACACCCAGCCAAGGTCGGGTTTTGCTCAATGGACGCGACCTTGCGACGCTCCGCGAGAAGGAGCTGTCGCGAGTGCGGGCGTCTGACCTTGGCCTAGT
>VFKD01000225.1 GCA_009885735.1 bacterium | reverse complement strand
AGAGGGCGACGCGACTACATCGCGGCGGACTGCTCTCGCGGCGTGGCTTACGAATCCGAGCAATCCGCTCACCTCCAGGGTGATCGTGAACCGCATCTGGGCGCAGCACTTTGGTGTTGGAATTGCCCCAATGGTGGAGAACCTTGGCCGGTCCGGTGCGCCTCCCTCGCATCCCGAGCTTCTCGATTGGCTTGCCGTAGAGATGGTGGACGGAATTCGCGTTTCACCGAGCCGACCCCGGTCTGCGCCGTGGAGCATAAAGGCGCTGCATAGACTTATTGTCACCACCGCAGCATACAAGCAAGCCTCACTTCCACTCTCGGAGGGACTGAAGATAGATCCGGATAACCGGCTTCTCTGGCGCCAAAGGCCACGACGTATTGAGGCCGAGAGCATGCGCGATGCGGCTCTGGCGGCTGCGGGCAACTTGGATACCAAAATGTATGGCGAGTCGGTTGCCCTGGAGACTAGACCCACAGGTGAAATAGCTGTAGTAGGTGAGGCTGCCGGCGGCAGGCGGAGCATCTATGTGCAGGTGCGCAGGACCACTCCCGTGACGCTCCTGAATGTATTCGACCAGCCGGTGATGGAAACGAACTGCAGCAGGCGGACCGTTTCCACCACAGCCACTCAGGCCCTAACGCTCATGAATAGCAGCTTTGTGGCGACTCAGGCGTTGCAGCTTGCAAAGCGCGTTCTGAAAGAGACGCCTGTGCTGGGTATCGGACGAGCGTCGTTCAGCCATCAGACGGTATCCTATGCGTATCGGCTCACGCTCTCTCGGGCGCCGAGCGTTTCCGAACAGGCCGCAGCAGCAAAGTTCATCGAGAAGCAGATGTCGTTCTACTCAGTCGAGTCGGGAATTGAGGACCGTGTCCTCTCCGCATATGCCGACTTTTGCCATGCGCTCCTCTCGTCGAACGAGTTCGTCTACGTCGATTGAGAATCAACAGGGGGAATTGCACCGACATGTTTGACACAGCCCAGCGCGCCGAACTTCTCAGCCTCCTTGGCAGGCGCGAGCTCTTCTCTCGGCTCGGTTCTGGAGCGGGCGCGCTGGCACTCGCTTGCCTTCTTCACGACGAGGCAGGGGCCCAGTCAGGTTATGTGCCCTACAACCTTCTGCCGAAGAAACCACGACTTCCGGTCAAGGCAAAGCGGGTCATCTACCTCTTCCAAAATGGCGGTCCGAGCCAGGTGGACCTCTTCGACCCGAAACCGGAACTTACGCGCCAGGATGGACAGAAACCCGGCGAAGGCTTCGTCAACGACGTGGATGCAAAGAAAACCGGAAAGTGGCTTGGCAGCCCATTCAAGTTCGCGCGCAATGGCAAGTGCGGTATGGAGCTCTCGGAACTGCTTCCGGAGCTTGGCAAGCACGCGGACGAGATCGCATTGGTCCGCTCGATGGTATCAGAGCACGAGAACCACGAGCAGGCCTGCTGCCACATGCACACAGGGATGCCGGAAGCAGGTCGCCCCACGTTTGGTTCGTGGGTTACCTACGGCCTTGGAACAGTCAACCAGAACCTGCCCGCATTCGTTGCCCTGCTTCAGCCCGGCGGACTGCCCGTGGATGGCGCTCGAAACTGGTCGAGCGGATGGATGCCACCCGTGTACCAAGGAATGCCCGTACGCGCATCCGAGACTACGCCAATTCTGAATTTGACGCCACGGATTCCAGCAAAGGCGGCAAGTTCGCGGCTCGAGTTTCTGCAGGGGATGAACCGACGTCACCTCGCTTCACACTCGGAGAATCTCGAGCTGGAAGCGCGTATTGCAAACTTCGAGCTTGCCGCCCGAATGCAGGTGGCTGCAACCGATGCTCTCGACGTATCGAAAGAGCCGAAGACCATTCATGACCTATATGGCCTGAACACGGCCGCGACCTCCGTTTATGCCAGGCAGTGCATCATGGCGCGACGACTGGTTGAGCGCGGCGTGAGATTTGTGCAAGTGATGATGGTTGGGCAGCCTTGGGATACTCACACGGACAACTCCAACCAGTTGCGGACCCTCTGCAAATCGACAGACCAGCCTGTGGCAGCGCTCCTCACCGACTTGAAGCAGCGCGGCCTGCTCGATGACACATTGGTGATCTGGACGGGCGAGTTTGGACGCACCCCATTTGCGGAGGGCAAGGATGGGCGCGACCATCACAAGCGAGGGTTCAGCCTGTGGGCGGCCGGAGGCGGCATAAACGGTGGCGTGAGTCATGGCGCTACGGATGAGTTCGGCTACGCTGCCGTTCACGATGTGGTCACGGTGGCCGACTTCCATGCGACCATGCTTAACCAGCTTGGCCTGGACTTCCGACGGCTTACATTCCACTTCGAGTCGAGAGATCAACGATTGACCGACGTCCATGAGGCGAACATTGTTAGACAGATATTGTCGTAGAGTGCAAAGGCGCCACTGGTTTACGCTCAGTCTGTCGCTCGCAGCGTCCGCCTGCCTAACGGCTGGCTCACCGGCACAGACTGCTTCGCATCTCGAGCACTTCGAGAAGTCGGTGCGGCCCATTCTGGTCGAAAGCTGCTTCCCTTGCCACTCTGGGCAGGCGAAGACCCTGCAGGGCGGTCTTCGGCTAGACAGCCGTGCCGGACTGCTTAAGGGTGGGTTTCGCGGACCGGCTTTCACTGCCGCCAAGCCGGAGGGCAGCCGTTTGCTGGAGGCGATAGGTTATGTCAACAAAGACCTCACCATGCCTCCAAAGGGCAAGCTCTCTGAAGAGAAGATTGCGGCGCTCACCGCTTGGGTCACGGAAGGCGCCGCGTGGCCGAAAACAGGGGCAAAGCCCTCTGCGGCCTCGGCTTCTACTTTCAGCATTAAGCAGCGTGCGGCTCACTGGTCGTTTCAGCCAATCGTGCGGCCCGTGGCTCCGCAGGTTCAGCCCAGGGGCTGGGCCGCGAACGCGGTCGATCGGTTTATCCTCGCGGGGCTCCAGAAGGCAGGGCTAAAGCCTGCGCCGCAGGCCGACCGCACCACGCTCATTCGGCGCGTGACCTTCGACCTCATCGGACTGCCGCCCACTCCAGCCGAGATCGACGACTTTTTGGCGGACAGGCAGCCGGGAGCCTACCGGCGTCTGGTTGATCGCCTTCTCGCATCACCTCGGTACGGAGAACGTTGGGCGCGTCACTGGCTGGACCTAGTTCGGTACGCCGAGACCGACGGGCATGAGTTTGACTTCGAAAAGCAGGGCGCCTTCGAGTATCGCGACTATGTGATCCGCGCGCTGAATGCAGACTTGCCTTTTGATCAGTTCGTGCGTGAGCACGTCGCGGGCGATCTACTGAAGCCAAGAATTGACCCAACGAGCGGGCGGAATGAATCACTGACCGCCACTGGCTTCTGGTATATGGGTGAGGGAAAGCACTCCCCGGTAGACCTGAAGGTGGATGAGGGCGAACGTGTCGATAACCAGATCGACGTGTTCGGCAAGGCGTTTCTGGGCCTCACTCTGGGCTGCGCGCGCTGCCACGACCACAAATTCGACCCTATCTCCACGCGAGACTACTATGCGCTCTCGGGTGTGCTGAAGAGCTCTCGCTTTCAGCAGGCTAACATCGTCTCTCCGCCTGGAATGGCCGAAGCAGTTCGCAGTCTGCAAAGTGTGAGGACGCGCATGCTCGCGGTCTCGACGTGGCAGCTTGCCGGAATTGCAGCAATAGCTGGGATCGAGACGTTCGAGGAGTTTGATGGCACGAACTTCGGCGACTGGATGCAGACTGGTTCAGCGTTTGGCGCGGGCCCTGTTGCCGATGTGCTCAGATTGTCCGGACGGGGCAGCGAGGCACGCATAGATGCTCTGGGCGCATCCGGCGCGGCGGACAGCGGCGCCCTAGGAGAAAAGCTGGAAGGCGCGCTTCGTTCGCGAACATTTCGAGTTTCCAAGCCGTTCATCCTCTACCGAATGGCGATTGACGGCGACACGGAGGTCAACCTCGTGCTGGACGGGTTCCAGCGGATCCGCGACCCGCTCTATGGCCGCCTTAAGATCCGGGCAAACTCGAACGGAAAGCTCGCCTGGTTCTCGCAGGATGTGAGCAAGTTCATTGGTCACAGAGGCTACATCGAGTTCGTGGACTACGGCCCGGGCAAGATCGCGGTCGACACAGTGGCTTTCTCGGACAAATCGGTACCCCAGGAGCCTGCCGCGCCGCGTACAGCCTCGGGTGCGGCGGAATCTGGAGTAGTAGAGGCTCTCCTTCTGGAGCGGCAGGCCATCGAGAATTCGATACTCGCGCCGGTCTATGCCATGGCGATGACGGACGGCACCGGCGAGGACGATGTGGTTCACATCCGCGGGAGCTACAAGACACCTGGAGCGGCTGTGGGGCGCAGGTTCCTGGAGGTCTGCAGCGGCGCAAACCAGCAGGCGCCTGCACGCGGGAGCGGCCGCCAAGAGATCGCTGATCGTATGCTTGCGCCAACAAACACGCTCGTCCGCCGTGTTATCGTGAATCGCCTATGGCATCATCACTTCGGGCGCGGCCTGGCGGCGACTCCGGACGACTTGGGGTTCATGGGGCTGCCGCCGTCACACCCAAAGCTGCTCGATTGGCTGGCATCGGAGTTCTTGGCGCAGAATTGGTCGATCAAGCAGATGCACCGCATGATGGTGCTGTCGTCGACCTATCAGATGTCATCGACAGGGGATGTAGTGTCGGAGAGAACGGACCCCACGAATCGGCTTGTGCATCGAATGCCGGTTAGGCGTCTGGAGGCAGAGGCTATAAGAGACACTCTCCTTGCGGTGTCTGGCCGCCTGGATCTTAAGATGTACGGACCGAGTGTGCTGCCCTACTTAACCTCCTTCATGGAAGGACGAGGGCGGCCCGGTTCGAGCGGACCACTGGACGGCACTGGGCGGCGCAGCATCTACATGGGCGTGCGCCGCAACTTCCTGAATCCCATGTTTCTCGCGTTCGACTTTCCAGTTCCGTTCAACTCGATGGGGAGGCGAAACGTGTCGAATGTTCCTGCTCAGGCGCTCACGATGATGAACAATCCGTTTGTGGTCGAACAGGCCGGAGTGTGGGCTGCTCGCCTGCTCAGTATTTCGGAGACGGACCAGGAGCGTATCACGAGAATGTACCGGACGGCACTCGGTCGCTCACCGACGCCGGATGAGGTTTCGCAGGCGCAGGATTTCGTTCAGTCACAAGAGACAGGTGATACGGTGCAGCCTCAGTTGCGAGCGTGGCAAGACCTTGCGCACGTCTTCTTCAATTTGAAAGAGTTCATTTTCGTTAGGTGATTGCACCATGAACACAACTGCACTATCAAGACGGGACTTTCTCGCAGGTGCGAGCGCCGCAACTCTCTCTGCCTTGGCAGCGGGCAGCGGCCGCGCGTTGGAATCGCAGGCAGCGCACAAGCAGAGGGCCACGGCGGATACCGTCATCCTGCTCTGGATGGGCGGCGGCATGGCGCACACCGAGACCTTCGACCCAAAGCGGTTCACCGAATTCAAACCGGGCCTGCCGTCAAGCGCGGTGCTCAGCACGTTCCCCAGCATCGACACTGTGGTCGACAATATCAAGTTCTCGAAAGGCCTTGAGCGTATCGGAGCGGTGATGGACCGAGGCGCGCTCATCCGCACGTTTACCGGGGCGGATCTCGGCTTCATCCTTCACTCGCGGCATCAGTTTACGTGGCATACCGGCTACGCTCCTCCGCAGACGGTGGCTGCCCCGCACATTGGTGCGGTCATCAGCAGGACGCTTGGCCCACGCAACCCCGCAATGCCTGCCTTCATCAACATCGGACAGCGGTTCGATGTTGGGGAGGGCGAAGAGCTCAAGGCGTTCCACACGGCTGGATTTCTGGGCAGCGAGTACGGTCCATTCAACATCCCGTACCCCGAACAAGCGATGGAGGCCGTTCGGCCACCGAAGGGAATGAGCCCAGGCAGGTTCGAGGCGAGGAACAAGTTCTATCGTTCGCTGGTCGAGAAGAGCCCCGTCAATCGGCATGGAAGCGACTACCAGAAGGAGTCGCTCCTTCGCTCAATGGACAACGCCTACCGCCTCCTTTCATCTCCCGCGGCGAAGGCGTTCGACCTCGCGCTGGAGCCAAAAGCCTCGTACGACACATACAACACTGGCCGGTTCGGCCTGGGCTGCCTGCTTGCGCGGCGTCTTGTCGAGTCCGGCGCGCGGTTCATTGAGGTAACCACCGAGTACGTGCCGTTCTTCGGGTGGGACACGCACGACAACGGCCACACGCGGCTCGCGGACCTGAAGCGACTGATCGACGCGCCAATCGCTCAGCTCGTGCTCGATCTCGAGCAGCGAGGCATGCTCGATCGCACTCTCATTGTTTTGGCCAGCGAGTTCAGCCGGGACATGCTCACGGAAGGCAAGCCGGGGAACAAGGTGAAGGACCAGGTGGAAGTTCCCGAGGTGATGACGGAGCTGAAGCACTATGGCATGCATCGCCATTTCACGGATGCGGGCAGCGTTCTGTTCTTTGGTGGCGGCGTGCGAAAGGGGATGCTCTATGGCAAGACGGCCGACGAACGCCCCTGCAAAACCATCGAGAATCCGGTGGTGATCGAGGACCTCCATGCGACCATCTATCACGCCCTCGGCATCTCTCCGAAGCTCGCCTACGAGATAGAGAAGCGGCCCTTCTACGTCACTCGGGACGGCCTTGGCAAGCCGATCTTGCCGCTGCTGAAGACATCGTAGGTTCAGATACACTGGGGGTGACATGTTGGTCCCGAACAACTGTTCGCGATTGACGGTCCATTGGCGAAGGGTCTATAATGACCCACCTGCCAACTGCTGAGTGACCTCCAGGAGCCCTGAAGACACATGACCACCGCCGCGTCGGGCGTGCAAAACGATACGTGCGTTGCGGTCATTCTTGCTGCGGGCAAGTCGACTCGGATGTGCTCCAAGCTCCCCAAGCCCGTCCACAAGCTGTGCGGCCTACCGCTCACGCGGCACGTGGTGGACGCATGCCGATCAGCAGGGGTATCGAGGGTCATCGTCGTAGTTGGACACGAAGCTGACCAGGTGAAGGCTGCGCTTGGACCTGACTGTGAATATGCCATTCAGCATCTGCAGCGCGGATCCGCGGATGCAGTGATGGCTGCACTTCCGCTGCTTAGCGGCCACACAGGGACCGTACTTGTGCTAGCAGGTGACGTGCCACTGCTGCAGGGCCAGACGATTAGAACCCTCGTTGACACTCAAAATAACACCTCCGCGCCGGCGGTCTTGCTAACCGCGCACCTAGATGACCCAACCGGCTATGGCCGTATAGTTCGCAATATTGACGGCTCGGTGGCGCGCATCGTGGAGCACAAGGACGCCACCGAGACCGAACGGGCTATCACCGAGTGGAACCCCTCTATCTACTGCTTCGAAGCGGCGAGCCTCTGTAAAGCAATCCATGAAGTTAAGCCCAATAACTCACAGGGCGAGTACTACCTCACTGACGTGATCGGCATCCTTGCCTCGGCAGGACAGCGCGTGGAGGCGGTCGCGTGTGGTGATGCCCGCGAAGCGATGGGCGTCAATAACCGCGTCGAGCTCGCCGAAGCGGCAGCAATCCTCCGCGAGCGAACTCTGCACATGCACATGTTGGCAGGGGTGAGTGTCATCGATCCGGCTAACACGTATGTTGACGTACACGTTACGATCGGTCAGGACACCGTTCTTGAGCCGGGTACGCACCTTTGTGGGACCACCAGAATTGGTGAGGACTGCACCATTGGGCCAAACAGCCGCATTGTGGACAGCGCTATTGGCGACCGATGCCTTGTACTGAACTCCTACGTGTCGCGGTGCCGCATCGGAGACGATGCTCGCATTGGTCCCTTCGCGAACCTGAGGCCAGGGTGTGAGCTAGGCAATCAGGTTCGGATTGGCGACTATGTGGAGCTCAAAAACTCGCGCCTTGGAGACCGTGTCTCCGCCTCGCACCTAGCCTACGTGGGCGATGCGGATGTGGGCGCTGACACGAATATCGGCGCCGGAGTGGTGGTGTGCAATTACGACGGGCGTGCGAAGCACCGCACTACCGTGGGGGCGGGAGCCTTCATCGGGTCAAATTCGACCCTTATCGCTCCGGTGGAGATAGGGGATTGCGCGGTCGTGGCCGCCGCCAGCGTGATAACCGATGAAGTGCCTGGTGGCTCGCTTGCCATCGCACGGTCGAGGCAGACGGTGAAACCTGGGTGGGCGGCGCGTCGCGCAGCCAAGGAGGAAAGTTGTGCGTCCGATGGATAACCTGCGGGTGTTTGGCGGCAACTCGAACCCGAACTTCTGCGAAAAAATCGCAGACACGCTCGGTATAAAACTCGGCTGCCTCACGGTAAAGCAGTTTTCGGACGGCGAGATATTCGTCAAGATCGAGGAGAGCGCTCGCGGACTTGACGTCTTCCTTGTCCAGTCCACGTCCTATCCTGTGAACGACAATCTTATGGAACTGCTCATCATGATCGATGCGTTTCGCAGGGCGTCCGCGCGCCGCATCACGGTTGTTCTCCCGTACTACGGCTATGCCCGTCAAGACAAGAAGATCAAGCCGAGGGAGCCTGTGACCGCGCGACTCGTGGCGAACCTCATCACGCAGGCCGGCGCAAGCCGCGTGCTCTGTGTTGACTTGCACGCAGGTCAGATTCAGGGATTCTTCGACATTCCGGTGGACCACCTCTATGCGGGCCCCCTCATAGCGGACGACCTCATCGAATCCGGCTTCAAGAACGGCGATACCGTGGTGGTCTCGCCGGATGTGGGCGGCGTCGCCCGTGCTCGCGCCTTGGCGGAGCGGCTGGGCACCCCCATCGCCATCATTGCCAAGCGGCGTCCCGAGCCGAATCAGGTCCAGATCATGGAGATCATCGGAGATGTGAAGGGTAAGACCTGCATCATGGTGGACGACATGATAGACACGGGAGGCTCAATTGTCCAAGGAGCAGCGGCGCTTATGGACCGTGGGGCAGGCGAGGTGCATGCGGTATGCACGCACGGAGTCCTCTCGGGCGACGCTATTCAGAAGGTGGAGAAGTCGGTACTGAAGAGTCTGCTGGTAACCGATACCATCGCCCTACCAAGCCACAAGAAGCACAAGAAGATTCGTGTGCTCTCGGTTGCGGGCCTCCTGGCGGATGCAATCCGCCGCATACATGACGACAGCTCGGTAAGTGAGCTGTTCCAGCACTACGCGAGCCATTAGTCGCAAGCCGCATAGTTAAGCTCATCAATTGGTGGCCAATGGGTAGGATAGGCCCTGCCACCTCTATATGGGCAGCCTGGGACGTAGGGCGTGGGGCTTGCCCCACCCGGTCTTCGATCGTCCGCCATTGTTCACGCTGGGCCGAGGGACGACGCACACCATCGGTGGGTACCCATACGACGGGCCGGGCGACTTTGCAGTCACCCGGCCCGTTTCCAAAGTATAGCCCCGCGACGCCGTGTGCCGGCCGGTCCTAAAACCCGTGTTAACACGGGCGGATGTGCGCCGGAGAGCCTCGCGATTCTCCCGAGGGAGCTACCCACTTAGCGGCTCCGAGTCGCACTCCCTAGCTACAATCAATGGGTTAGAACTCGGTCGCGGCATCACCAATCGCCTGCAGGGCTGTGCATAGTTTACCACTCCTGTCGGAGTGTGACAAGGGATCAGACTTGGAGCATGACCACAGGTGGTGCAGCGCAACTCCTATCGAGCGCAAAACAGATCGGTCCCCAGCGCAATGCGCTGGGGACCGTTGTTGCAAGACTACCTAAACAAACGCGGCTCGCCGCGTCTAGTAGTCCATATGGTCCATGTGGCCGCCGCCGCCGGCCGGAGCCGCCGACTTCTTCTCGGGCTTCTCACACACAAGGGTCTCGGTGGTGAGCACCATGGCTGCAATGGAGGCCGCGTTCTGCAGGGCAGAGCGGGTGACCTTTACTGGGTCCACAATGCCGGCCTTCAGCATGTCCTCATAGACCTCGGTTCGAGCGTTGAAGCCGTGATTCTTCTTCAGCCCGCGAACCTTCTCGACCACCACGGAGCCCTCGAGCCCTGCGTTCTGTGCGATCTGGCGAAGCGGCTCCTCCAGAGCGCGGCGAACGATGGCGATGCCATGCTTCTCATCGTCATCGGCGCCGACCAGCTTGTCGAGCGACGCCTGCGCCGCAATAAGCGTTATGCCGCCGCCTGCCACGATTCCCTCTTCAACTGCCGCGCGGGTTGCAGAGAGCGCGTCCTCGAAGCGGTGCTTCTTCTCCTTCAGCTCGGTCTCGGTGCTAGCGCCCACCTTGATGATCGCAACTCCACCGGCCAGCTTAGCAAGGCGCTCCTGCAGCTTTTCTTTGTCGTAGGAGCTGTCGGTGTCTTCGATCTGGCGACGAATCTGGGCGATGCGGCCCGTAACCGCCTCGTGAGACCCTGCACCTTCGATGATCGTCGTCTCTTCCTTGCCGACCACCACCTTGGTGGCGGAGCCTAGGAACGAGAGGTCGATGTTGTCCAGCTTAACTCCAAGGTCCTCGCTGATGAACTTGCCGCCCGTTAGGATGGCGATGTCTTCCATCATAGCCTTGCGGCGGTCGCCGAATCCAGGCGCCTTGACGGCGACCGAGTTGATCGTCCCGCGAATCTTGTTCACAACCAAGGTTGCCAGTGCGTCGCCGTCCACATCCTCTGCGATGATGACAACCGGCTTGCGAGTCTGTGCAATCTTCTCGAGCAGGGGAATGAAGTCTGCCGCGGCGCTGATCTTCTTCTCGTAGATGAGGATCACCGGGTTTTCGATCACGGCCTCCATGCGCTCGGCGTCCGTCACGAAGTAGGGCGAGATATAGCCCTTGTCGAACTGCATGCCCTCTACAACCTCGAGCGTATCGGTGGTGCTCTTGCTCTCCTCGACGGTGATCACTCCGTCTTTGCCAACCTTGTCCATCGCATCGGCCACTAGCGCGCCAATTGCAGAGTCGTTGCCGGCAATCGAAGCGACATTCGCAACTTCCTCGTGGCCCTTGACCTCAATAGAGGAGGCCTTGATGGTCTCAACCGCTGCTTCAACCGCCTTCTCGATGCCGCGCTTGACGGCCATGGGGTTGCCGCCGGCTGCCACGTATCGAAGTCCCTCGTTAACAAGTGACTGTGCCAGGATGGTCGCCGTGGTGGTTCCGTCTCCCGCCACGTCGTTCGTCTTGGAGGCAACTTCCTTCACGAGCTGGGCGCCCATGTTCTCGTACGGGTCCTCTAGCTCGATCTCTTTTGCAACGGTCACGCCGTCCTTGGTGATGGTGGGCGAGCCCCACTTCTTGTCGATGACGACGTTGCGGCCCTTAGGGCCAAGAGTCACTTTTACTGCGTTTGACACCGTATTCACGCCGCGCTCAAGTGCGCGCCGAGCTTGCTCATCGAAAATGATCTGTTTTGCTGCCATATGTTCTCTCCTGTTGATTCAAGTAGATCGTCCGCTCCGTCCGACTTGCCCGCTCAGCGATCGGTTGACGTCGCGCACAGTTGCGAAGCGGGACTACTCCTTGACTGCGTAGATCTGATCCTCATCAATGATGATGTACTCTTTGCCCTCAAGCGTAACTTCGGTGCCGCCGTACTTCGAGTAGACTACGGTCTGGCCAACCTGCACGGTTAGCGCAACGACCGTTCCGTCTTCGAGGGTGCGACCGGTACCAACGGCCAGGACTCGGCCCTCTGTGGGCTTCTTGCGGGCGGCGTCCGGAAGCAGGATTCCTCCAGAGGTCTTCTCTTCTTCTTCACCGGGAACAACGACAACCTTGGTTGCGAGTGGTCGCAACGGCATGGCTCATACCTCCAGGGCGTGGTGCGCGGCAACTATGCTCGCGCAAATTAGCAGTCGCAGGTCGCGAGTGCCAATACAGGATACTTCACTAGGCAAGGCCATGTCAACCGCAGTTCGAGACTTATAGTACTGCAGCGCCACCCATTGCGCTTCGATTGGAGTTCCGGTACAATTCACAATGTACAAGGCAGCAGTTATGTCCGATAATGGGGGCAATGGCCCTTGGCCCGTGGAATAGACACTTACGGTGCGGGCGATATGAATCGTGAGGACAACATGAAGGCAAGATTGCTTGTTGCATTGGCGGTTGCGGTGGTAATGGTCGGGCTGCAGCCGAGGACGGCCAGAGCGCAGGCCGCCCAGACGCCCGCGCCTGTTTCACCGCCTGCACGTGCCACGCCTACAACTCCTGGTCCGCAGACAGACCCAATTGCCCAGCCCACGCCGAGCGGACTTGCCGGAGGGGGGCCGACGTATGTTCCCGGTCTCACCCTGAACGCACTTCCACAGCTTGCGCTTCCGATGAATGGTCCCGGAATGCTGTCGTACGGAGGCGGAGGAAGCTTCTTTGTGCAGAAGCAGAAGAGCGCGCAGGAGCGCAAGCCCACGGCTTCGCGACAAGGTGCGACAGGCCAAAACCCCTACAAGGGCGAGAACCGCGGTGTTGGCGGCCTTGGCCGAGGCAACCTGGGCGGAATCGGTAATCGCGGCTTGGGCGGAGGAGTTGGAGCCGGCGGCATGGGCCGCGGGGTGCCGAACCGCGCGTCAATGATGAACAACGTTCGAGGCGGGCTTGGCGTGATGCAGGGCCTCCGAGGTCTGGGGCAGCGCGGGCGGTTCTAAGCGGGTTTCTGGACGCCATTGATTGCGATTGTGGCCGCCAACTCGTTCGAGTTGGCGGCCGCTGCAGCTTGTGATTCATCAAGTGTTGCACCGTCGGTGCAGGGCTGAAGCGACGAATCAGGCGATCTCACACCGGGTACTGGCCAATCGAGATTGACTCACAGCGTCACTGGGGTAGAATAGCGTTCAACATAGGAACAGGATGGCGGCAGCCACACCACAGCCAGGAGGGGGCGCTGATGCACGCAACCGAGATACTGCTTCGCGAGGGGTTGAGCTTCGACGACGTACTCCTCGTGCCGATGGAGACCGAGTATACGCCCGCCGAGGTGGACCCCCGCACGTATATCACGCAGGATATTGAGCTTCGAGCGCCCATCCTCTCATCCCCGATGGACCGAGTGACGGAAGCCAGAATGGCAATTGCCATCGCTCGGGAGGGTGGTCTCGGCGTTATCCACCGCAACATGTCGGTCGAACGTCAGGTGGCAGAAGTCGATAAGGTCAAGCGCTCCGAGCACGGCATCATTGCGAACCCGATCTCTCTCCTTCCGGACAACACGATAGAGGACGCTCTGATCATCATGGAGCGATATCACATCTCCGGTGTGCCCATAACCGATCTGGACGGTCTCCTCGTCGGCATCCTAACGAACCGAGACATCCGCTTCGAAACGAACTACGGCAAGCCCATCCACGCCCTTATGACCACGAAGGATAAGCTGGTTACCGCACCGGAAGGCACCACGCTCGAGCAGGCACAGGCGACTCTCCAGGCGCACCGGATCGAGAAGCTCCCCATAGTCGACCGAGACTTCAAGCTCTTGGGCCTCATCACCATCAAGGATATCCAGAAGGTGCGCGACCATCCCATGGCCACGAAGGATGCCCGCGGCAGGCTGCGTGTCGGCGCCGCGATCGGTCCACTTCGAGATCCGGTGGGTCGTGCGGCATCGCTGCGCGAGGCAGGAGTGGACGTCCTCGTGATAGATGCCGCCCATGGTCACTCCCTGGGCGTGCTGGGTGCGCTGAGAGCGGTTAAGAGGGAGTTCCCAGACCTCCCGGTTATTGCCGGCAATGTGGCCACGGCCGATGGCGTCCGGGCGCTGATAGAGGCTGGGGCCGACGCGATCCGCGTGGGTCTTGGCGCGGGAAGTATCTGCACTACCCGAGTGGTGTCCGGCGTGGGAGTGCCACAGCTTACTGCCGTTGCGGACTGCTCGCGCGAGGCGGCGCGCCATGGTGTGCCGGTTATAGCTGATGGCGGCATCCGGTACTCCGGTGACGCTGCTAAGTCTATTGCGGCAGGAGCCGCGGCCGTGATGATAGGTAGTCTGCTTGCGGGCACCGAGGAGGCGCCGGGTGAGGTCATCCTCTACCAGGGCCGAGCCTACAAGGACTATCGCGGCATGGGATCTGAGGCAGCGATGCGCGAAGGCTCGAGCGACAGGTACGGTCACGACCCGATGGCGCGCTTTGTGCCTGAAGGAGTTGAGGGTCGCGTCCCCTTCAAGGGCGCGGTGGCCGACACCCTGCATCAGCTTGTGGGCGGTATTCGCTCGTGCATGGGCTACGTAGGCGCAGGGACGCTGCAAGAGCTGCAGGAGCGCGCTAGGTTCATTAAGATTACCGGAGCGGGCCTACGGGAGAGTCACGTCCACGACGTCTGGATAACGAAGGAGCCGCCGAACTACTCTTCGGAGTATGCCCGAAACGATTCGGGCGGCGAATAGATCGCGAATCCAGTAGAGCCACCCTCAGGGGCGAACAGATTGGGAGCACGGCTAGAAATGCAGAATGGGTACAATCGAACCATCTTGTTCGCCTTGGCAGCAATCGCGACAGTCCTCGGCGCGACATTGGTCGCCGCCTCACAGATAAGGTCTGTACGCAGCAGCCAAAAGTCTGACAGCAGGCTTGGAACAACTGCCGCCCTCCCCAAGGTCAAGGCGCGGGCCGGATTAGCGCGGACCGTGCTGGGGCTCGACGCCTGGAGCAAGACTGTGCAGCTTGCGGCAGGTGCGACGGTTGAGATAGCTGCCTCCATTGCGCAGCCGTCTGTATTGCCCCCCAATGGTCGCATCGCGGTGGAGTGGACCGGACCACCCCTAAACTACCTTCCTGCAACGTCAGAGCCGAATCGCAAGGCGCTCAGCCTCTACACCGAGCCAACCACAAGTTGGCGCAAGGTACTGCATGCTCTAGACTCAGACGTCTCGGTGCTGTACCGCGCGCCGGTCGCCGGGGCATACACGCTCCGGCTGAAGCCGGTCTTGGAAGAGGTTCAGGCCGGCGACGACAAGCGATGGCGGGAAAGAGGGCACGCGCCCATCCTTGCGGCACTTCCCACGGCTACGCACTGGCCGCCAAGCCTAAAGGTTGAGTTCGAGGCGCGTATCGAGCGCGTGAAGCCTGAGTCCGTAGCCGAGCAAGCCGCTCTCCGCGCGGCAACTGAGGTGGAGCCAAATGACACTCCCGAGCAGGCGCAGCCGCTCGCTCTCACCGCAGGATCGGATGTACGAACCTGGGAGATTACAGGAAGTTCGGACGACGTGGAGTTCTTCGACAACGGGAGAGCCGGAAGCTCTGGAGACGACTGGTTTCGACTGGACTTCAAGGGTGCCCAACCGTCTCTGCTAACTGTTCAACTCGGCATAGCAGGACAAGAGGTAGCGGCGAGAGTTCGGGCGTACAAGCTCGGGTCGAGTGCCGAAGCGGGAAGGCTCCTTCCTGTAGACGAGTATTTTGGCCGAATGGACGATACGCGACCGAAGTATACCGAAGGGAACCTGGTGAAAGTCGAAGAGGGGCGGGACCCGAACGAGCGCAATCACCAGCAGGACGAAGACCATCGCGCGAACATCACGCGGATGCTCTATCCCGGCGAAACCTATTTTATCCGTGTAGAGGCGAACGCTCCAGGCTACCAGCTCCAGCTTCGTACGCTTCCGGCGCCTCCCTATTCTGACCCACGCTTGGCGCTTCGGCAGTCGATGTACACCCACATTGGTCAGGTCGATGCTTGGCTGACGAACCGTCCGCGTGGCGCGTCCATTGAGCGGCGCATTCGCGATAGCGGCAACCTCATGGGCACAAACTGCATGAGCTGCCACACTCAGTCCGGCGTATGGGGACCATCGGTGCCCATTTCCCTGGGGTATCCGGTCGAGAACAAACTGAACTACCTCCACCTGCAAACCGTGATGTATGAGTGCCTGCGGCCAACCAACGTGCTGAAGGACGCGGCGAATAACACCAGCTTGGCGCCCCTGGATATCGGCGACGGTCCGGCAGGCACGCGTGCCGCTGGCTTCAACATCGTAAACCTAGAGCGTATCGTCAAGCCAAAGAAGCTGCACGCCTCGATGCAGGTTCGCACCGCGAACTACGTGCTGCAGACTTCCGACCCGAGCGGCATCAATGCAGCCGGCAACGGGAGCAATCGGGGCCAGGTGGTGGTCTATACGTTCGCGGCGGAGATACTCAACACAGCTTGGAAGCGAACCGGTGAGGCGCGCTACTTCAAGATGCTGGATGAGAAGCTCCGTAAGGCGCTTGCAGTGGTTCCTCAGTTCACGGACGATGTCGCCCTTCGCATCGACTTCTTCCGGCGGGTCTTTCCAATCGACTCTTATCTCTCCGAGTCCGCAAAGGCCGGCATGAAGCCCGACAGTGAATTTGTAGAGAATGTCAAGGCTAAGCTCGTTGAGGACGAGGCGCGACTGCGAGCGATCCAGCAGCCGTCTGGAGGGTGGGGCTTCAATCCAGGCAGTTCACCGGATGCCGGCAAGACTTGGGTCCGGCCAAACGATGTGGAAGATCCCGCGCCCACGGCGCTCGGGATTTGGGCGCTAAGCAGCCTAGGGCACGGAGCGAACGAGCCGGCAGTCGGGCGCTCGGTGCAATGGCTACTAAAGGTGCAGGACGGCAGCGGAAGGTGGAACCGAGCCGCGATCACCGGGTTTGTGACCACGGCGTACGTTCTGCACGCGCTGGCCAGACTCTATCCGGCGATGCCTGCCGCCGCTCCAACACGGGCCGCACTTGTGGGTAAGCCCTCGGAATCCTGGCTTGCTGCCTCGCGACGAGTGCAGGCTATTGCGATGCTGGCTGATCCAAGGTATGTCGATCTGTTGGTTCGGGCCGCTCGGCACCCGAATTCGCGCGTTCGCTACTGGGCGATGATTGGCCTTGGGACCACCCACGCGAAGGCCGGTGTTTCGAGCGCGATCGTGGGATTGGCCGACCGCTCCAAGATGGTGCGCGACGCGGCTGTCTGGGCATGCAAGCAGCAACTGCTTGATGACCACGGATGGAGCGCCATTATGGCCGCATTTGACCGTGGGTCAGACATCGTGCGCGAGGGCGTCGTGCGTGCTCTCTGCATGAGAGCCGATGCAGTAATGCCGAGGGCGTCCGTCAATTGGTCTCGCCTGTCGGCCCTCTTCGACAAGGCAATGAACCACGATCCCAACCCAGCAGTTCGGGCGTGGGCGCCAAAGGCCGCATGGCAGTGGTGGGTATGGAATCCTCCGGTTCGAGGCGCTGTTAACGCATCGTGGGTGAAACTGATGGAGAGGCCGGAACCCAACGCCCTTGTGGAGAACAGCAATCGGTATGCAAGCCAGGCCCTGTTCATTGCGAATGGGCACAAGGCAAACGGCTCCACCGAGCACCAGTACAAGGAGTTGGCGGCGCTCTTCGAGCTGCTCGACGCTCGGCTGGAGGCCGCGGAACCCATCACGAAAGCGCGTCTAGCACGGCGACTTGTGGGAGTTGGCGGAACGTTCTACGCGACATCGGGGGGCGACGGTGGTCCCGGTCAGATGGGCTATGTCACTCCCGGCTCTGCGGACCTCATGGCCGCCGCAGCCCTCGAGTATTTGAAGGAGCCTGCGCATCAGGGCGACTT